>DODJ01000017.1 GCA_003545655.1 Candidatus Saccharimonadota bacterium | reverse complement strand
TACGCTTAATCTCTTTAAACGCATCTTGGCGTACGTTGCGAAGCGCGATTTTAGCGTCTTCTACTTTTTCAGACGTCTGCTTTACAATTTGCTTGCGACGCTCTTCGGTAAGGGGTGGGATAGGCACACGCACTAAACGACCGTCGTCACTAGGGTTTAATCCCAGTGACTGGTCGGCGCGAATCGCCGCTGAAATAGCCTGTAGGTTTGTTGGGTCAAACGGTGTTACGGTTACCATTTGTGGCTCTGGCGCTACAACATTCGCCACCTGGTTAAGGGGCATTTTTTGGCCGTAGGCCTCTACCTGAATACCATCAAGCATTGAAGGATGCGCTCGGCCAGTGCGGACTTTCTTTAACTCGTCTTCAAAGTGGCTTACCGCGCCTTGAAATCGGTCATCGTAGGGTTTCGTGTCAAACATAGGTGCTATACTCTCTTTCTTATAGGTTTATTATACCCCATGCTCGCAGCGGTATCGAGCCATAGCCGCATGATAGTCGGCCGGAAGTGCGCGGAGCTCTACAAATGCCTGCGTGGTCGCTTCAACAGGTTGATCAAACGGTTCGCCGTTGGCATATAGCACTACCTCTGCGGGCCGTCCCGACTGCGAAAAATCGGCGTCTATACCTGTTATAAAAGGGCCCTCAGGGCTCCCGATACGAACAAGCGACGGGTTGTCTAGTAAAAAACCAGTCGTAAAGGCCACCTCGCCCGCGACGTCCTCAATATACGCCGCATGAAGTTCTTCAGTAAGTGTTGTAATGGCCTCGCGGTGCGTATCCCAAAACGTGCTGGCACCCTGCATACACCCAAAATCAAGTCGCCGCAGAGCGGTGTAATCGTCAATAAGACCGCTAGAAAACCCCCGCCGTAGCACAGCTTGAATGCTGTATAAATGGGTATGCAAATCTTCTAGATTTTCATCATTACGCGCACCTTCAAACGTACGAAAAGCCTCTAGGACGCTAGGCACTGCTAGCACCCCCAGAGGCTTTTCTTGCTCGGGAAAGCCGTTGGTGATTTCCCGTGGCGTTTCCATGGCTATTGTTAGTCGTTTACCCCAAGCTCAATGCGCTTGAAACGACGAATTACAACGTTTTCACCGGTCTTTGCAATAGTTTCCTTAAGGAAATCAGCAACGGTTTGCGAGTCATCCATGATGTACTTCTGGCTAAGAAGGACTTTTTCGGCAAAATGCTTCTTCACCTGGCCGTCGATAATCTTTTCTACCATGTCAGCAGGCTTGCCAGCAAGCGCGTCGCTATTTTTTGCCTCTGCGCGTACGCGTTCTACTTCTTCAGCAGGGATATCCGCCTCTGAGACGTATTCAGGGCTCATTGAGGCAACTTGCAGGGCAATCATGTGGGCGAACTCTTTAAAACTATCGGTACGAGCAACGAAATCGGTTTCACAGTTTACTTCTACAAGCACACCAATACGGCCGCCGTGTACGTAGCTGTCAATCACACCTTCAAGGGCTTCACGATCAGCTTTCTTCTCAGCTTTCGTAAGACCTTTTTTGCGCATTGCTTCAAGGGCTTTATCAAAGTCGCCTTCAGCCTCTACAAGAGCGTTCTTGGCATCAGTTAGGCCAACACCGGTAAGTTCTTTGAGCTTTTTAATGTCATCAATCGATACTGCCATTAGTCTTAGGCCTCCTCACCCTTTTCTTTTTTCGTTACACCCTTACCTTCTTCTACAGCCTTAGCTACATAGTCGAGGATAAGTGCAATACCCTTAATTGCGTCATCGTTTGCAGGAATAACGTAATCAACAAGGGTAGGGTCGGCGTTGGTGTCTACCAATGCAACCACTGGCACCCCCAGGGTTTTTGCTTCTTTAATAGCGTTCACATCGCCGATAACGTCAATAAGGAACACAGCACCTGGCTTACCAGAAAGATCTTTTACACCAGCATACTTCTTATTGAGTTCATCGATTTCCTCTTGGAAACGCTGTACTTCAAGCTTATTGTATTTCTTCTCGAATGCACCCGAAGCCATGTTACGTTCAAGGTCTTTGAGCTTCTTAATTTGTGCCGTAATGGTGTTTACGTTAGTAAGCATACCGCCAAGCCATCGTTCCGTAACGTAGGGTTGGTTAAGGCTTTCGGCCGTTTTTTGCACGAGGTCCTTGGTTTGCTTTTTGGTAGCCACGAAAAGAATTGACTTACCGGCCGCAGCGGTTGCGGTAATAAATGGAAGCGCCTTTTCAAGGCCTTCAACGGTTTTTGTAAGGTCAATGATATGTGAATCTTGACGCTTGCTGTGAATGTATGGCGCCATTTTAGGGTGCCAACGGCTTGTTTTGTGACCAAAATGGACACCAGCTTCAAGCAGCTGTTTAATATCTACGGCTACAGCCATGGATAGTACTCCTTTTTCCTCCCCGCTCGCCCTGAATATTCAGGAGTAATGCTAGGCGGGTGTGTCATTAAAATATATTACCTTCTTATTATAGCACTATTTTGGGGCGGTGTCTAGAGGTATGTACCCCTAGCTACACCCCAAACCCAGACAGCGCCTCGAACACCACGTACGCTGGCCAAAAAATTGCCTTAAGTAAGGCCACAATAAAGCCCCATACGGTAAGGTCTTGCTGGAAGAAGTAAATTACCGCCCCTACGTATGCCGTAAATAGAAGTAGTGCTAATTGCCCTTGGTCGCTTCTTACAACCTTTACCATTTTTTCGTTACTCGTCTTCGCCATATTCATACCCTCCACTTAGTACTTTTATTGTACACCTTTTACGTCGGCACCTACAGCCTGCGAGATATGGGTAAACCCGTCACGCCGCAGTAGCGCTACCAACCCGCTATTCACCTCTTCAACAAACTGCGGACCGTTAAAAATAAGCCCAGTCACAAGGCCCACAAAGGTCGCTCCGGCACGAATTTTCTCATAGGCGTCCTCGGCCGAAAGCAC
>DODJ01000010.1 GCA_003545655.1 Candidatus Saccharimonadota bacterium | reverse complement strand
ACCGTCTTTGATTTATTGGCAAAATTTGAGAAAACGGTCACTATTTTTGGATCGGCACGCAAACCTCAGGACGACGATATTACCATGGGCGCGTATGACATGGCGCGTCGTCTTGCAAACGAAGGGTTCGCGGTTATTACTGGTGGGGGGCACGGCGTTATGGAGGCGGCCAACCGCGGTGCCTATGAGGCCGGCGGAGCTTCGATTGGGCTTAATATATTATTGCCGAAAGAGCAGACACTCAACCAGTACACGACAGATAACTTTCAATTTGAGCACTTTTTTGGCCGCAAGGTGGCTATGACACTCGATTCAAGCGCCTTTATCTACTTCCCTGGTGGTTTTGGAACGTTCGACGAGCTATTCGAAATTCTTGCATTGCAACAGACAAAAAAGATTGACCGTACCCCCATTGTGCTTGTAGGGAGTGATTTTTGGCGGCCATTCGATACTGCGATACGAGAAATAATGCTTGATAAATACGGAACAATTGAGTACGAGGATACCGAGCTGTATAGGATTTACGATAACTACGATGATATAGTCGCCTATATTAGTGACGAAGAACGTAAAAGTAAGTAACCTTTACATTGGTGTAGTCGCGTATTATGCTAGTACGTAAGTAATTGAGGGAGTGTATGGTACATCCAAAGGGTAGGCGAATAATTGTGCTGGTAGTTGCTGTAATTGCAGTTGCCGCTCTTGTTGTTGGCGCGCTAGTCTGGAGTGGCGTATTTTCTGGATCAGGTGAGCCGGATCCGTATACAACAACCCAGGTGACTAACCTTGGCGAAGAAGCGGATACTCAGGACAACATCGAGCCGGATGCCGAACAGGACCAGCAGAAGAGCGCCACTGAGCAGGTCACTATTAATCCAGAAGATATAGCAACCATTGATATTGAACCGCTCGGCATACGAGTTTCGTATAGCAAGGGTGTTGGTGGGTTCAGTTTTGAAGTGTTGCGCAGCGCAAACGGTACCCGGTATGTTGAGTTTCGCAACGACTCTCTTATTGGAACGAAATGTACAGATGATCAGGGGACTTTTGCTGCCATAACCGAAGCTCCAGCTGACTCGGAGCAAGAAATAGTAGATGAAACAACTGAGGTTGACGGCACTATATATGGGTTATCGCTCTCGGCTGATACTTGCACGGGAGACCCGGCACTTCTTTCGGAATATCAGGACGCCTTTAGCGCACCATTCCATCTCCTTCAAGCAATAAGTGAGTAACTGGTATAATAGGGGGATGGATCATGTATTCCGTCTATCTAGCGCGTATCACCCAACCGGCGACCAACCGGCTGCTATTGCGTCGCTCGTAGCAGGCTTGGAAAAGGGGGAGCGTGAGCAGACACTTCTTGGAGTAACAGGTTCGGGTAAGACCTTCACTATGGCAAATATTATTGAAAAGCGCCAAGTACCAACACTAGTTCTTGCTCATAATAAAACGCTCGCCGCTCAACTGTACAGTGAATTTAAGGCGTTCTTTCCAGAAAATGAGGTGCACTATTTTGTAAGCTACTTCGACTATTATCAACCGGAAGCGTATATCGCTAGTAGTGATACGTATATTGAGAAGGACAGTAAGATAAACGACGAGATTGATCGCTTGCGTCACGCGGCAACAACTGCCTTGCTTACTCGACGTGACACTATTATCGTCGCAAGTGTAAGTTGTATCTATGGTATCGGCTCACCAGATGATTACGCAGACATGTCTATTACTATTAAAAAAGGCGAGCGTCGGCAGCAGGATAAATTTATTCGCCTATTGACGGACATTCAATACCAGCGTAATGATGTCGATTTTCATAGAGGTACGTTTAGGGTTAAGGGCGATATTGTCGACGTGTTTCCAGCAGGGAGCGACGTGGCGTATAGAGTAGACTTTTTCGGTGATGAGGTAGAGCGTATTACCCGTATCGATCCGCTTACCGGCGAGATACTAGGTGAGCCCGATCAAATTTCAATCTTCCCTAGTAGCCACTACGTTACGCCAAAACAGAAACTCGAGCGAGCTATTGAGGGAATTAAGCAAGAATTCGATGAGCGTATGGAGTATTTCGAAAAACACCAAATGCTACTAGAGGCACAACGGCTAGCTCAGCGTACGAAGTACGATATTGAAATGCTTGAAGAAACCGGATTTGTAAAAGGTATAGAGAACTATAGTCGTTACCTTACAAACCGTGAGCCTGGCGAGCAGCCGGCCACCCTGCTGGATTATTTTCCTGACGACTTTCTCTTGTTTGTTGATGAAAGTCATATGACACTTCCGCAAGTACGGGGAATGTATAACGGCGATAGGGCTCGAAAAGAAGTATTGGTAGAGCACGGATTCCGCCTACCAAGCGCAATGGATAACCGCCCTCTTAAGTTTGACGAGTTCGACCGACACATTCACCAGGCGGTATACGTTTCAGCGACCCCCTCTGAATACGAGTTGGCACACAGCCCCGAACCTACGCAACAGATTATTCGTCCTACCGGTTTAATTGACCCCGAGATACACGTCCGTTCTACTCAAGGCCAGGTCGATGACCTTATTGCTGAGATACGCGAACGCGTTGAGAAACGGCAGCGTGTTTTAGTGACGACACTTACGAAGCGTATGGCTGAAGACCTCTCGACCTACTTGCAAGACCTCGATATCAAGACAGCGTATATTCATAGTGAAGTGGACACACTGGAGCGTAGCGACATCTTACGCGATCTTCGTGGGGGAGTTTACGATGTGCTGGTAGGTATCAATTTACTCCGCGAAGGACTGGATCTTCCAGAGGTGAGTTTGGTGGCAATTATTGATGCCGATAAAGAAGGGTTCTTAAGAAGTACGAGTGCGCTTATTCAGATCATTGGCCGTGCCGCCCGGCATCTCGAAGGTAAGGTTGTTATGTACGCTGATACTATTACTGACTCAATGCGTCGTGCTATTGAGGAGACGAATCGTCGTCGCGGTATTCAGCAAGCGTATAACGAGGAGCATAGTATAACTCCTACGAGTGTTGCAAAAGAGATTGGCGAGGGGTTGCGGGCAATTATCCCGAAGAAAGAGGACGATGCTCCTAAATTAGACTTAAAGAAAATACCTAAAGATGAATACAGCGGGCTTATTAAAGACCTAACTGCGCAAATGGAGCTTGCGAGTGCAAACTTAGAGTTTGAGAAAGCCGCAGAGCTGCGTGACCTTATTAAGTCAATTAGAGAAAAAATGTAGACTTCCTGTTTTAACAGGTGAAAAATCGTATATAATGGTGAAGTATGACACAAATCTCTTCTGACGACGTGCGCCACTTGGCGCGACTAAGCAGCTTACAACTTGACGACAAGGAAGTCGAGGCACTCCAGACTGACCTTACAAACATTCTTGAGTATATCGAACAGCTCGCCGAATTGGATACAGAAGGAGTAGAACCTACCTATCAAGTTACCAACCTCGAAAATATTTGGCGAGCCGACAAAGTGGATACGTATGGAGTGAGCGGCGAAACTTTGGTTGAGCTTGCCCCCGATGTTGAGAAGAACCAGATAAAAGTACCGAAGGTGTTGTAACGTGGTGAATATTTCTGACACAAAAAAACACTCCGCGCTAGAGGCTGTACAGTCTGCATTTACTCGAGCTCGTGCAGTGGTGGACAGTAACGCGTTGCTATCGCTTAACGAGGCGCGAGCGCTCGCACGTGCAAAAGCGGTTGATAATGGGGAGCTAAGGGGGCGCTTAGCGGGTATACCATTTGTTGCCAAGGATAACTTTCTTACTATTGAAGGCACTACTACGGCGGCGAGCACATTCTTAGAAAACTTTACTGCGCCGCTCCAGGCAACGGCGATTGAGAAACTCGAAGCCGAAGGGGCTATTTGTATCGGTAAGGCAAACCTTGATGCATTCGCACACGGAGGAAGCACCGAGAACTCTGCCTTCGGACCGACGAAAAACGCCTACGATAAAACACGCGTAGCCGGGGGAAGCAGCGGTGGTTCGGCGGTAGCAGTGGCGCTCGATATTGT
>DODJ01000008.1 GCA_003545655.1 Candidatus Saccharimonadota bacterium | reverse complement strand
AAACACTATTTTTATCCTGATCTTCCCAAGGGCTATCAAATTAGTCAGATGTATCAACCAATTATACTTGGCGGAAAAGTAGTTGCTCCTCTTGATGATGGCTCTACGGTGACAGTGCGCTTGCACCATGCGCACCTCGAAGAGGATGCGGGTAAACTTACTCATCATGGGGATTACAGTCTCGTAGACCTAAATCGTGCAGGCACCCCTCTTATTGAAATCGTCTCAGAACCAGATATACATTCAGCTGCAGAGGCAAAGGCATATGCCGTGGAACTCCATCGGCTCATGACGTACTCGGGGGTAACACTCGGTAATTTGTACCATGGTAATATGCGCTTTGATGTGAATATTTCAGTTGCTAAAAAGGGCGCCACTGAGTTAGGCACACGCGCTGAAGTGAAAAATCTTAATTCATTTAGGAGCGTTGAGCGCGCTGCCTTGTATGAATTTGAGCGTCAAGTCGCACTCTTGGAAAAGGGCGGTGTGGTAATACAAGAAACCCGCGGGTGGGATGATGCTACCGGTAAAACCAGTTCACAGCGTAGTAAAGAAGACGCGCAAGATTACCGCTACATGCCCGACCCCGATATTCCACCGATAGTCCTTAGTGGCGGCGAGATTGCTGCTATCCAGGCGGAAGTTCCGATACTACCAGAGTACTACCGTACTCAATGGGAAGGCCTTACTCTTGATCGCTCGGTGGTTGAAGCACTCCTTGATACACAAAGCTATGCTGTGCTCGTTGACGCTGTGCAGCAAGGGTTTGGCAACGACGCAGCGCGTCGGGTAGCGCACTGGTTCGCTAGTGCAGTGAGTACTACTAATGATGACGCGGCAGTAATTGCGAGCAACTTTGCTCCAGAGGGGTACGGCGAGCTAGCCGAGATGGTTACTAAAAATGAACTCTCAAGTACTGCTGCGAAGGAAGTGTTTCAGGCCTTACTTACGAGCGAAAAAACACCTCGCGAAATCGCTACTGAAAAGAATCTTCTCCAGGTAAGCGATGAGGGTGCGGTATTGGCGATTGTCGAAGAGGTACTGGCAGATCCTGCAAGTCAACAGTCGATTGTAGATATCAAAGCAGGTCAAGGGAAGGCTATTGGTTTCCTTGTAGGGCAAGTAATGAAACGGTCTCAAGGTAAAGCAAACCCCGCCTTAGCTCAGCAGCTCATTCGCAAACAGTTAGGCTTATAGCCCGTTGTTGACATAATGGCAAATAGCGTATAATAGGGCTAGACGCTAAATCAAAAAGGAAACATACTATGGAAAACGCAGCAGAAATTCTTGTCATCATCCTATCGGTTACGTTGTCGATATTTTTGGTGGTTGCTATTATTTTAGGCATATATCTCATTAAGCTCACCTCAGAGATACGGAGGATAACGAAGTCGGCACAAAATACAGTAGACCATATTGATACAGCGGTAACGAATGTTACTCGCTTGACATCTCCTATGCTTGTTGCTGAAATGGTAAGTAAGTATATTAAGAAGTTCTCTGGAAAGAAAGGAACTAAATAATGAGTAAGCTAAAAGTAGTGGTAGGAACAGCATTTGGCGCGGTAGTGGGGTTTGTGACGGGTGTCCTTATTGCCCCAAAGAGTGGTAAAGAAACGCGAGAAGACATTAAGCACGCAGCAACTTCAGCCAAGGAAAAGGCTGTAGAAGTTGCTGGCGATGCGACAGAAAAGGGCAAGGAAATGGCTCACGATGTTGCTGGAAAAGCAGACGAATTTAAAGCACGTGTTGAACAGGCTGCCGAAGGTGCCAAGAAGGGCTTTAACAAAAAGCCGAGAAATAAAAAATAGCCCAAAAGTAGCAGTACGATGGTGGTTAAAAAAGCAATCAAAAAGGTACAGAAGAACACTGAAGATGGTGCGCGTCGTGCGCTTATTGAAGATCTGTTCTTTGATTTTAATCGGTCTCGATCACAAGTATATTGGATGAATTTTGTGAGGGGTATTTTCTTCGGTGTTGGATCGGTTATTGGAGGTACTCTTGTTATTGCACTCGTTGTTTGGCTACTTTCTTGGCTAACTGACATTCCTGGGGGTTTTGGAGACTTTATCCAATATATTGTTGACACCGTTCAGAATACACAAAGCCCCTAGTCGTCTCTCTCGAAATTCGCTATACTAAAAAGAGCTATGGGGGAACAAACCGACACGACACCAGCGGGTATAGTTGCAACTACACTTGATACGTCTCAGTACGTTCACCTGCACAACCATACCCATCACAGCCTACTCGATGGACTTACGAAGATACCGGGCCTTATTGATAGGGTAAAAGAGTTGGGTATGGAAGCGGTAGGCATTACCGACCATGGTACGATGTCAGGTGTACTTGAGTTTTACAAGACTGCAAAGAATGCAGACATTAAGCCTGTACTGGGTATGGAGGCGTATGTCGCAGCACGCAGTCGTCATGATCGTGATCCTCAAAAGGATAAAGCTCGGTACCACTTAACCGTACTTGCGATGGACAATACAGGGTATAAAAACCTTATGAGGTTAAGTACCATTGCCAATCTTGAAGGTATGTACTATAAACCACGTATCGACCATGAGCTGCTTGAAGAGTACGGCGAAGGACTTATCATTCTTTCTGGGTGTGCAAGTAGTGAGCTGGGCGAGAACTTGCGCGTTGATAATTATGAGGAAGCAAAAAGCATCGCAAAATGGTACAAAAGTATTTTTGGTGACCGCTACTACTTAGAGCTCCAAGACCACGGTCATCCTCATTCATCTACCGCATGGGACGTACAATCTAAAATTAACGACTATCTCGAAAAACTAGCCGAAGAACTGGATATTCCGATGGTTATCACTAGTGATGGTCACTATTTAAGTCATGACGATCAAGACACCCATGAAATTCTTCTGTGTGTCGGGACTGGTGCGTATTTATCCGACGAAAAACGCATGTCTTTGAAAGATTTCGAACTTCACGTCACCGACCCTAAGGAGATTATTGAGCGTTGGGGTGCTTCACATCCAGAGGCTATTGCAAATACTAAACGTATTGCGGATCGATGTAACGTCGATATCGAGCTTGGCAAGATTCTGATTCCTACGTTTCCTACGCCTAAAGGTCACAACGAGAAGACGTATCTTGATCTGCTCGTGTATCGAGGCCTTGCGTGGCGATATGGTGATGTAACCGAAGAAGAGGCCGAATCACTGAGCATCGAAGAGGCAAGGAAACACACGCCGAAAGAGGTGTTAGAGAGGGCCGACTATGAACTTGGTGTTATTGATGGCATGGGCTTTAATGGGTACTTCCTGATTGTTCAGGACTTTATCAACTGGGGAAAAAACCAGGGGATTATTTTTGGCCCTGGGCGTGGTTCGGCGGCAGGTTCGATTGTTTCGTATGCGATACGTATTACTGAGCTTGACCCGCTTAAGTACGACCTACTCTTCGAGCGTTTTCTAAACCCTGACCGTATCAGCATGCCCGACGTTGACATCGACATTCAGGATACTCGCCGTAACGAAGTTATTCAGTACTGTACCGATAAATATGGCGCCGAGCGCGTGGCGAATATCGTGACGTTCGGTACTATGGCCGCTCGTGCGGCAGTACGGGATGTTGCACGTGTACTTCAGGTCCCCTATGGTGAGAGTGATCGCTTAGCTAAGCTCGTTCCCCAACCAGTGCAGGGGCGTCACATTCCACTCGCAAAGAGTGTCGTTGATGACCCTGATCTGAAGCGTGAATATGAGACAAACCAAACAGCGAAGACCGTTTTCGACTTTGCTATGCGCCTCGAAGGTACGATTCGTAGTCATGGTGTACATGCAGCTGGGGTGGTAATTGCACCAGATGATATTGTTAATTTTGTGCCTATAGAAATGTCGCAAAAGGGTGTGCCGGCGACGCAGTTCCCAATGGGTTCTGTAGAAGAACTAGGGCTTTTGAAGATGGACTTTTTGGGTCTTTCGAACTTAACTATTATTAATAACGCACTTCGAATCATTAAAAAGGTATACAAAACGGATATCGATCTCGCAGCAATTCCACTAGACGACAAAGAGACGTACGAGCTTTTCCAAAGAGGTGACACGACCGGTGTGTTCCAGCTTGAGTCGGCCGGTATGAAGCGGTACCTACGTGAGCTTAAGCCTACAGTTTTCGATGACATAGTTGCTATGGTGGCGTTGTACCGCCCAGGTCCTATGCAGTTTATCGATAGCTTTATTAAGCGTAAACATGGTGAAGAGAAAATTACCTATCTCGACAAGGGAATGGAAAACTCGCTTGAAAATACATACGGCATTCTTGTCTATCAGGAACAGTTCATGCAGATTTCAAAAGAATGGTGCGGATTTACAGGTGGCCAGGCGGATACCCTTCGGAAAGCGGTAGGTAAGAAGAATATTGATCTTATGCGCAAGGTAAAGATAGATTTCGTTGATGGGGCAATAAAAACGAGCGGTGCAAAAAAGGAGACTGCCGAGCTTTTCTGGGATCAGCTAGAGGAGTTTGCAAACTACTGTTTTAACAAGTCACACGCCGCATGTTACGGACTTATTGCTTATTGGACGGCGTATCTGAAAGCGCATTACCCCGATGCATTTATGGCCGCTCTTATGACAAGCGACGCAGATGATACCGATCGACTCGCAATTGAAATCACCGAATGCAAACATATGGGTATTAAGGTATTGTCACCAGACGTTAACGAGAGTTTCGTTGAGTTTGCAGTAGTTCCCGATAAAAAAGAGATTCGCTTTGGCATGGCTGCTGTTAAGGGGGTTGGTGTTGGTGTTGTTGAGGAAATATTGCGTGCGCGCGAAGAGGGGAAGTTTCTTAATGTTGAAGATTTTGCCAAGCGAGTGTCAACGCAAAAAGTTAACAAAAAAGCCTGGGACTCTCTTATTAAGACAGGGGCTTTCGACTCTATGATGGATCGTTCCGACCTTCTCTTTAATCTAGAAACCGTTCAAGCATTTGCTTCTAAGCTACAGAAGGAGGCCTTAAGCGGTCAGACAGACTTGTTTGGTGGTTTAGCGAGTATGGCGACCATTCAGCCGACGGTTACGATGACACCAGCACCAACAAAGCATACCGACAAAGAGCGCTTAACCTGGGAGCGTGAGCTGCTGGGCCTTTATATTAGCGCTCATCCACTTGATAATTACGATGCGTATTTTCAAGAGCAGACAGTACCGCTTGTAGAAATGACGCAGGATATTGATGGAAGAACACTTACTATAGGCGGGTTGGTGTCGGCGGTGCGCACTATTGTGACCAAGAGTGGTTCAAAGATGGCATTCGTGAAACTAGAAGATAAATCAGGTGAATCAGAAGTCATCATTTTCCCTAACTTGTATGAGCAGGTTGGTGCAAAATTGGTACAGGATGCTGTTATTCGAGCTACCGGTAAGGTATCGGCACGGGACCGTGACGGGAATCTCACAAGCGACGCAAAACTAATTGCTGACGAAATCCAAACAGTAGAAGATGATGAACTGCGCACCTACGAATCGAATGGTCAAAAAATGGCCAAACCCAAGGGTGGAAATGTAAAGGCAGTGCGTACACCACCCAAGGGTAGTTTATACCAAAAACAGGCATCTTCTACTGCCTCGGGACCAGGTTCTTCATCGACACGCCCACCAAGTACGCCGCCAGTTGCTGAGGCACTTAAGAAAGTATACGTGCATATCACGGACACTGATAATCAAGAGGCGCTTTTGAAGCTAAAGCAGGTGAGCGCATCATTTCCAGGGCTTTGCGACATGATATTAGTGTTAGGGGAAGATAAGCAGTCGGCGATTAAAATGCCATTCAGGGTGGATGGAAGCGAGGAGCTAACAGGTAAATTAGTAAAAGTGTTTGGCGAGGACGCGGTTGCTATAAAGTAAGGGGAAGTTTCTTTTGACCGACGAGTGAGGCGTGCTACACTGGACTATATGAAGTGGGCAAGACAAACAGGCTTCACCATTGTAGAACTCCTCATCGTAATTGTTGTAATCGCTATTCTGGCTGCTATTACTATTGTTGCATACACTGGTATAAGTGATCGGGCTAAGCAGTCTGCTGCCGCCTCTGAGATTCAGCAAGCGGCAAAATCGCTTGAAGCAAATAAGGTGCTAAATAACGCAACGTACGCACTTGACTGGACGGCGGCCCGGGCGGCGGGTGTTAAGGTAGGTGATGATACGACCGTACAGTATTACTCTAATGGAACTAGTTACTGTCTTGATACTGTTAAGGCTGGTGTTGAATATACGGTTACCTCTAGAAATACAATTCCCCAGCTGGATCAACTCTGCTCGCCGGAAGGCGTTGTATCGTGGCTGTCTTTGAACGGCAATGCGAATGATTATGTAAACCCGGCTGCTAATGTTGTTGTTGAAGACGTCTCTCTAACAGAGGGGGAAGACGGCAAGGGCGCGGGTGCGTATTATTTTGATTCTCGCCAGGATCGTATTTATACAACGGCACAGTACCCTACTGCTAATGGGCAGGCTTTTACTATTTCTGTTTGGGCGAAAGGCGAACCGCTTGATGGTGACACATGGGCGTATATAGCGCGAAGAGGCTCTGGGTCGGGTGTTGGTGCTGCGCTTTGGATTATTGCGATATATAGCAATGAGTATGTTATGGCGGTTGACGGGAGGTGGGGTAACGGTTACACAGGGGTAGCTCCATCCGTAAACAGTTGGGATAATTTAGTGCTCACATATGACGGATCGACACAGGAAGGGTTTATTAATGGCACAAAAAGGTTTTCATCGAACATCGGTGCAATTGGCAATACATTTAGTGGCTCCGAAGTCTTAGGGCGAGTAGACTCAAGCAGGGTATTTGAGGGATCGATAGATGATTATCGAGTATACGATCGGGTACTTACTGATGCAGAAATTCAATCTCTTTATGCGGTCGGCGCTCGGTAATTGCCAAGGGACAATGCGTACAGTGCTATACCGGTCGCTACGCTCACATTAAATGATTCTTTCTTGCCTGCCATAGGTATTTCAAGCAGGGTGTCACATTTGTCGATAAGCTCTAGGGGTATACCCTCTACCTCTTCTCCAAGGAGTAATGCTATTTTCTGATCAGGCACTGTGTATTCCTGCAAGAGTATGCTTTTGGGCGATTGCTCGAGACCGATGACATGATACCCCTGTGCTTTAAGCTCCTGGATTGGCGGTTCCGAAAACTGCTCAAATGGGACAAGCACTTCAGCACCGAGCGCAGTTTTATGTATTTGAGAGGTGAGCTTGTTCGCAATGTGGGGTAGCCGAGAATCGCCGAGACTTTTAGGGTATGGGCTATACCCGCTTATGATAATTTTCTTCACACCAAACCCCTCGGAGGTGCGAAAAATAGAGCCAATATTATGGGTTGAGCGAATGTTATGGGCGATAACGATAATTTCAGCCATATATGCAAGTATATCACTATAAAATGCTTATGTTTTTTGGTACCATAGAAGCACATGGATGAAGATCGACAACGACAGCAAGCGCGCGAGCAAGATGAGCAAAGCACTCAGCGCCGCGCCGCGATATTGGGTGTTCAGTATCTCGATACTCGGGGCATTGAAGACACACTTACTTTAGTTGAGGGTGTACTAGATATTGACGTAATGCACAAGAATCGCCTCATTCCGCTTGTAGCCGGAAGCGATTCGACCCCATGGCAGTTTGGTATTACTACTCAAACGCCTCAGTCGTTTCTAAAAGAACTCACCGATAAGTACACTGCACTTGCACAGAATGCGCAATTTTTCCTTATTAGCCAGTATGGGTTTAGGGCGCTCATGCTACGGTATGACCCCCCGGTACAGGTGGTATATGACGATATTACTATCGCAAAGGAGGGGGATAGCGATACCCTTCAGCAAGTAAGTGATACGCTCAATAGTGTGGGGAGTGACCAACTTTTCGACTTTCTTATCTCTCAGGCCGATCGTCTTGGCGCAAGTGATATCCATATTGAAAATCAGCGCGATAGCATTAGGGTACGAATGCGCGTTGATGGGGCGCTTCATTCGGTGGCAACAATTGACCAGGACCGCTATCGGGTTATTCTGGCTACGCTTGTGTCGAAAGCGGGGCTATCTACAGCATCAAATGAACCTCAATCAGGTCATATGCAAAAAGAACTTGGTGAGGGTGAATCCCGCCATATATTGAACATGCGTATAGAGATGGTGCCAACGATGTATGGTCAGGACTCCGTTATTCGCCTTTTTAACTATGACGAGTCAATGTTGAATATTGAGAGGCTAGGTATTCCCGATACTGAACGCAAACAAATCGATGAAGTGATTAGCCACCCGCGTGGAATGGTATTGATGGTGGGGCCAACAGGAAGTGGTAAGTCAACC
>DODJ01000031.1:7786-8625 GCA_003545655.1 Candidatus Saccharimonadota bacterium | reverse complement strand
TTCACCGGTTTTCATTTCAGCAATATTGCCCTCATGGAGCACCATACCCCCTACAAGTTGGACATCGAAATGGCGCATACCAAGCACGCGGTCGCTGGCTTCGCGTACTAACGCAAATGCATCAGGAAGGAGCGAATCAAGCGTTGTGCCTTTTTTCGCTAAACGCTTTTTAAGTATTGCAGTTTGCTTTTTGAGCTCGGGTTTAGGAAGTTTTTTATACTTCTCGCTCAGTGCGTTTATCGCGACGACTTTTTTTTGCAGCCGCTTAAGAATCTTTTTTTGCGGATCGCCAAATACCTTAGTAAGCGCACCCTGCCGTGTAATTGCCATTATGTAATACCCTCGCCTTCCGGAAAATATCGGTAGTTTCTTTAGTAGTAATTATACGATGACACGAGGACGAAGACAAGGGGTAGCACTCTATATTTGTGCAGTACGAACGGGTTTTAAAGCGTCTTTGTATTTTTTCAATTGCGCCACAAGTTTTGCTTCTACAATATCCACGGCGGCTAACATATTCATTGTTGTGTCTTTAGCTACAATTGTCTTTTCAGGCACGTGTAAAATAACTTCAGCCTCATACTTATTGCCGTGGTCACGGTTTACTTGGCGCAACTTAACGTCCGCCGTAACCGACTTCCGCGCATGCCCTGGCAGATATTTATCGAGTTTTCCAACCTTCTCTATAACGTACTTATGTGTTTTTTGGTTTACGTCATATTTGATTCCGGTGATATCAATAGATGCTATCATATCTTCCCTCCTTGTTGGTTGGTTGATACTTTTATTATAGCACTCATTGCACAGGTACGGCAGGGCCGAACGAAGTTGACCAATAC
>DODJ01000031.1:0-7390 GCA_003545655.1 Candidatus Saccharimonadota bacterium | reverse complement strand
ACACCACTTACTTCTATCCAGTCCCCGGAGGACCAAGAGGTGCCATTTACATACTGTGCGCGGATACTCGTCCTATCTGTTCCTCCAGGCGCAGTATGTTCGGCTGTGGAAAGCTTTGTCCATGTGTTAGCAGGCACGGCTACAGTTGGACCGTATACGTCACCAGTGCCACTTCCTGAGCTATTTCGATACATTGATATCACCCGATAGTTGCCAGCTTTAGATGCTCGAACATGTATAGAGGGTGAATATATTTCACCAGCCTGAACAGGTATCGCGCTACCTTGATACTCTAACCCAATATTAGTAGTAGTGGCAAAACCAGCACTACTTGCTGTCCAGCGATACGCCTCCCTCGCTCCATCAAATGCCGAGTTTGTAATACTTGCGTTACTTCCTCCTGCTGAATTATATCCCGTCCATGAGCCCTGGCCACCAGCGGGATAGGGTGGCTTCGCCAAGTTCTCAACACAACGCCCCGCCACTGTTTGTCCCTGCTGGGTCATTGCGTACGCAGTATAGGGGGTGGTAGTGGTATCGGTCACCGAAACGCAAAACGACTTACGATCGGTACTTACATAGTAGTCATAGGTTGCCTGGGGGGTGTCCGCAGCCAACCCAAGGTCGGCACGGAAGGACGCTGCGGTAGGATACACATCACTATTCTGCGGCCCAAAAGCAAGTACCTTCTGACCTGCCTGCGCAGCACTTGCGCTAATAGCCGAAGCTTTAGCGCGGTTTTGAATGCCCGTATATGCCACGATGGTAATCGCGGCAAGAATAGCAATAACAACGATAACAATCAAAAGTTCAACAATTGTAAAGCCAGATTTTTTTGCCCACCGCTTCATATACACCTAGTCTACCATAGAATCCAACACGGCGACCACCGCGTGACAGCCATCTTCCGGCTTGTTACCCTTTAGGTATTCGCTGTATGAATAGTAGTTGTCATTTGTTGCCGTGTCGGCATCATTATCCGTTACTTGGGCTAGGTGTACGCCCGCCTGCGCCAACTGTTCGTACAGTGCCTCCTTCATACCCTTGTTGTCCAAGCTGAAGATGGGATACGCGTCTTTATTGATAGTCGGCGAAAGCCACACTTGAAGCGCCTCGGGGCGAGAACCATACATACGCGTAAGGTGCTCAACTGACCGCTGCGCACCCTGCTGTTCGAGGCTTTGCCGCCCCAGGTGTGTCAGCATAAGTACCTCGTGCTCGGGGTCGTAGAGTACCGTCGCAACACAATCAGCCACGGGCAAGAACAGTACATGCCCGGGTGTTCTCGTCACCAAGGCGTCGGCCACGAACCCGTCATCGCCACGCATATTTATACCCTGTTCAGCAGCACCCACTTCTTTATAACGACAAAAGTTATCACCGTCATACGATATAAGCAATCGAGTAGTAGCATCGAGCTGTATACCCTGCGAGCCTAACCACCGTTCTCGGTTGGCAATCACTACTGGGTCAAGCGGGTCACGACGATTATGCATCGACCCGTCGGCAACAGTTGAAAGCGCCACCGCGACACCCATGCGGGCTACAGTGCCTCTTTACCGCCAAGATACGGGCGCAGTACCTCAGGTACGACTACTGTTCCGTCCTCTTGCTGGCCATTCTCAATAATCGCAATCATGGCGCGACCAAGCGCGAACGCGGTCGCATCGTTAGTATGAATCAGTTCAAGGTCACCTGATTCACGACGTACACGAGTTTGCAAACGGCGCGCCTGGTAGTCAGTCATGTAGTCAGCGGTGTGGGTTTCACGGTACTGGTCTTGCCCAGGGAGCCACGCTTCCATATCGATACCGCGGGCATTTGGCTTACCAATGTCAGCAGTACATTTTTGGATTACCCGGTACGGGAGGCCAAGTGATGCTAATAAATATTCCTGAATTGCCACCATAAGCAGGTGTTCTTTAAGGCCATCCTCGCCTGTAGTGAAGCTTTCCATCTCCAGCTTGTCGAACTGGTGCATGCGAAGAATGCCTTCCATATCCTTACCATACGTACCAGCCTCACGGCGGAAGCTGGTGGCATAGCCAAGATAGCGCAGTGGCAGTTGGTCTTCGGTAAGAATCTCGTTGGCGTGCATACTGCCCATAACGTGCTCGGCACTTCCCTGTAGCCACAGCTCATCAAGCTCTAGCTTATACCGGTCATCGCGTGGTTCAAGGCGATCCATAGCATCAAATAATTCAGTGCGAATCATAAGCGGCGGCAAAATGGGCGTAAATGGCTTTAGTGAAATACCTTCAAGCCCGGCACCTTTAGCAATTTTTTCAAGCGTTGCGCTATCGCTTAGCTCGTTCATCACAAACTGCACAATCGCCATTTGTAGTTTTACAAGGTCACCCTTAATGTAGGCAAAGCGGCTCCCGGCTACTTTTGCGGCGCGTTCTTTATCGATCCAGTCGCGGTCGGTAGCAATTTCCCAGTGATTCTTTGGCGTAAAGCTAAACGCGGTTGGCTCACCCACTACCTTCGCAACAACGTTTTCGTCTTCTGTTGCCCCCACCGGCACATCGTCACTTGCCATGTTTGGCACGGCTTTTTGCAGTTTCAATACGTCTTCTTCAAGCAGACCAAGGCTTTCCTCAAGTTCAGCCAACTCAATTTTAATAGCCTTCCCCTCTTCAATAAGCGAAGCTTCTGGCTTGCCGCCTTTCATTTTGGCGGCATTAGCATTGCGACGCTCGCGAAGCTCATCGGCACGCTGAGAAAGTTCACGACGCTGGTCATCAAGTTTCAAAAGTTTGGCAATGTCGACGTCGTAGTTTTTACGGCGGGCGTTTTCTTGTACGGCGTTGGCGTTTTCACGAATATAACGAATATCTAACATAACTGGGGTATATTGTAGCACATCTTATTCGGTGCGAAGTGCTTCAATAGGGTCAAGCTTTGCCGCTTTACGCGCTGGGAACCAGCCGGCAAGCATTGCGATAAGCATCAGAACGATAACCATACCAATAAGCGGAAGTGGTTGGAAGATCAGTAAGTAGTTGCCCTCGCCTAGCCCAAGAAGCTCAGTGATAGTCGGGTTAAACAAGATGCCAAGCACCACCGCAATAGCCGCACCAATGACACCGCCCAGGAAACCAATCCAGGCAGCTTCAAACTGGAAGAGCCGACTTACCCCACCCCCTCGCATACCAAGTGCCTTCATAAGCCCAATCTCGCGAGTACGCTCAAGAACGCTAATATACTGGGTGTTAATGATACCAAATACGCTGGCAATAAGAGCAATAACCCCAAAGCCAAGTACAATACCTTGTAAGATATTTACAATACTGAATATAACGCCTTGAAGATCTTCGGCGGTTTGCGCATAGAACTCGTCCTCAAGAAGCGCAGCCTTCACTTCGTCGGGGTCTTCACCCTCAACAGCGAGCGCCTGCACCCCCACGTAACGCTGGTATGCGGGCGTGCCTTCAGTGGTATATTCGCTCATTTCACGTGCCGCCGAAACAGGAATTTGGATACTCGTACCCGTCACGAGGGCAGTAGCAGACTGTTTTGAAAGCGCACGAACAGTAAAAGCAAACTCTTTCGTCTCGGGCTGCGAGAGTGCCGCTACAGCAGCCGCCCCGCCAGTAGCATAGGCTTGAGCAAGCTCATCGGCCGTCGCAGTGCTCGTTGGCCGTGAAGCGGTCATTACGACACGCGTGCCGACGAGGTCAGCTTCGGTGTCTATTACCCCTTGCTCCACGAGGGTTGTCGCGAAGCTCTCTGGCATCACCACCTCATCAGCGGCCAGCCCTTCACCAAGCGGGGGTAGTGTTCCGTAAGCAGCCTCACCGGTAATGGTGGCGTCGTACGCAGCCACATCAGCGGAAAACTTTTTGTCACTATCGCCAAAAACCATATAGGTTACTGAAGGAGAATAGGTAGGTACAACGTTTTCAAGGTCACTACGGGCAGCAAGTTCATCAACTTGCTCTTGTGTCATAAGCTTAATTGATGCCCCAGAGGCAGTCATTCCTACATCAGGGTCGTACTCACGAATACCAGAGCCAGAAAGGGGCGAAGCGCCACCCTCAAACAAGCTACCGTCCTTTACGATAAACAGCGCCCGCGGGTTAATGTTTGAGCCTATAAGTGTGTCTGCATATTGGCGGGCACCCTCGCCAGCAGCAATAGATATAGCGATAGTGAACGCCCCTACGCCAATAGCAAGACTTGTTAAAATGGTGCGCGTTTTCGCACTCCGCAAGCTTCTTGCGGCTCGTCGTGCAATATCTATTGTTTTCATAGCTTTACCCCCGCCTTCTTTGGCGTCTTTTTCACCTTCGAGGTCTTAGCTTGAACGATCGTGTCAATTTTGCCGTCCTTTATGCGTATTTGAATGTCGCACTTACTAGCAAGATCATGGTCATGGGTAACAATGATTAATGTGCTGCCGCCCTTTTTGTTAAGCTCAAATAACAGCTCTTCAATTTTTTCACCTGTAGCCGAGTCAAGGTTTCCGGTCGGCTCGTCGGCAAAGATAATACTTGGCTTGTTTACAATAGCACGCGCAATAGCAAGACGCTGCTTCTGGCCACCAGACAAATTACCTGCCTTGCTTTTAATCTTATCGGTCAAATCAACTACAGCGAGGGCAGTTTCTACCCGCTTACGCCGGTCGCGCCCAGCAATATCGGCAATTTCAAGAGGAAGCGCAACGTTATCGTAGGCTGTTTCATTCGCTTGTACGAAAAACGCTTGAAAAATAAAGCCAATCTTTTCCGAACGGAAACGGTCAACTGCCTTATTTTTGAGCTTCAAAATATTAGTGCCGTCAATAACCACTTCACCAACCTCTGGCCTATCAAGCCCGCTCATGGCGTGCATAAGTGTAGACTTACCACTCCCTGATTTCCCTACGATTGCTACACTCGCACCGTCTGGTATTGTAAAAGATACATCGTCTAGTGCCTTGAAGGAACTTTGTTTTTTACCATACGTTTTCGTAAGGTTCTTTACCTCTATCATACCCCTCGCTTTCTTCCTTATACTCAGTATAGCAAGCTATCGCCACTGGGGCTACAAAGAATGCTATATAGCTTCAAGAAGCTCAGTGATGGTCGCCGTCAATTTAGCTTTCACCGCCGCCTTGTCCGCCACGCTCCCATCTGGGTTAAGGTGATTCCCTAGAAACAAGTTTGTCTGCGTATCGCCAACCTTAGCTTTTAAGTTCACTGCAAGCGCTTCCCGCGCAGTCGCGTGCGCCTGGTTCGCGCCACTTGTCCAACCATACCCAACAAGCGCAATGGGCTTGTCCTGCCATTCCTTACCAATCCAATCAATTGCATTTAACTGCAGTGGCGACATTGTGTGATTATACTCAGGGGTAACAAAAACAACCCCGTCAGCTTCAGCCACCTGGCTTGTCCAGGCCTTTACGTTTTCGTGTGTAGGAGAAAAATCCGGTGAAGCCGGAGGCACCGGAGCGTCATAAAACGGTAGAGCAAGCTTTTTCAAATCAGCTACAGTAGTCGTAGCACCCTGCGCCTCAAGCTCGGCTACTACAATAGGAATTACCTTTTCATTTACACTATTAGGACGCACACTTCCTGTCACTACTAAAACGCTTGCCATACTTGTCATTCTCCCTGCTATTGTTTAAGAAATTACTATATTAAGTATAGCAATTATTACGATAGTTTATCAAGGGTTTTTGGGGGCCTTTTTAAGCTTTTTTCCTACCCGATGGGCAATTGCCTTACGAACTTTTTCATTCTCACCCATCCCGTACTCTGCTAATACCTCGGCTATTGCCGTGCTGACACGGTGCTCATCCCGAACCTTACGCTCGATAGCCTCGTTAGTGTCTGCCACCTCCTCAAGCTCTGTCACCGCAGCGTGCACCTCACGTACCATTCGACGCATCGCTCGTTGCTGGTGGATACTATTAATAACCGAAAGCACTGCCAACGCAAGTGCAGCAACACTCAAAATATACGTCATCACATCAAAAGCAACACCTGCAACATCCAACACCTGACGAGCAAGCAGAAGCCCGAGGCCCACAAGCACCACCGCGCTTAGGGCATATAATAAATACCTAGCGGCGAGGAGTTTCTTCGGCATGCGTACTTGCTCCAAACTGCACTTCAGGGTATATAGCTTTCGTGGTCTCGTCGTACTCTTGGCGCAGTTGCGGGAATGGCACACCTTCGCGGGCGGTCACGCCTTCAAAGACCCAGAACACACGCTCGCTGAAACCAAGTCCACAGGCAGGCGGCATACCATATTCGAGCATTTCTACATAATCGATATCGAGCATCATCGCTTCATCATCACCAGCGTCACGCATATTCTGCTGTTCAATAAAACGGCCTAATTGGTCGATAGGGTCGTTAAGTTCGGAAAAGCCATTACATAGCTCAGAACCAGCAATCACCGCTTGGAAACGCTGTACTGTGCGATCGTCATCAGGGTTGCTTTTTGCGAGGGGCGAAATAAACTTTGGCGTGTTAATAAGCCATACTGGGCCCACAACGTCTTTACGGATGTTCTTCCAGAGTTTGTCGATACCCCGGGCGCGGTTTTCCGTCTTCTCTACCTCTAGCTTGTTATCGGCAAGCGCCTTTTTCACCTCATCAATCGAGCTTTCATACACATCAATACCGTAGCGTTCTTTAATAATGGTAGCGTAATCCCACACCTCCCACTCTTTACTCATATCAACGGTTTTATCCCCTAGTGTAAATTGAAGTGTGCCAAAGGTTTTTTCAAGTACGGTGCGATACATGTCTTCCATAAGCTTCATACCCTGGCGCCAGTTGGCATATGCCCAGTACCACTCCATAGCGATGTGCTCAGGAAGATGCTCATCAGAATAATTTTCGTTGCGGAACCGTGGCCCAATATCATAGACTTTTTCGAAGCCCGCACCAATAAGGCGTTTCAACGGAAGCTCTTGGCTAATACGAAGGTAGAAATCTTGGTCAAGTGCATCCATATGGGTAACAAACGGGTTGGCATCCGCCCCACCAGTAGTATGCTCTAAGATAGGTGTATTAATCTCAATAAAGCCATGTTCGTTCAAGAAGTCGCGCGTTGCCTGCCAAAACTTTGAACGGCGCACAAATCGCTCACGAACATCAAGGTTCACATTCATGTCAATGTAACGGCGGCGCATACGCTCTTCTTTATTCGTAAAGCCTTCTACGGCACTTGGCATAGGCCGAAGCGCTTTTGTAAGCAAACGAAGTTGCGCAACTTGCACGGAAATTTCGCCCGTCTTGGTTTTAATTACTAGGCCAGTTGCTTCAAGAAAATCACCGGTGTCAAGCAACGGAAGGTCTTCAATGGCAAGCATCTCCTTAGCGGCATCACGTGGCGCGACGCCCCCCTCTTGTATGAAAAGCTGAATTTCACCCGATTGGTCGCGCAGTACAAT
>DODJ01000037.1 GCA_003545655.1 Candidatus Saccharimonadota bacterium | reverse complement strand
GTTTTCATGGGTAATAACATCAAGCCCATCCGGTTTATGCAATCCGGCCGCAGTTTTTGCAAGGAAACGATTGGTACTAATGCCAATATTACAGCGCATCCATACCCCTATTTCATCTTTCAGGCGTTGTTTAATTTCATAGCCAATATCTACCAAACTACGCGCGGCAATGTCGGAACTGGTTTCATGGAAATCTATTACCCCTTCGTCGATACTTTTCATGGTAACGTGAGCCGAGTAATCGCGCATGATGTTAAGGAGTTTATGATACACATATCGGTACTTCGACGGATCGCTTTCAAGCGCTACAATACCGGGGCACAGTATTTTTGCATCGCGTAGTTTCATGCCCACTTTTACGCCTTTTGCCTTTGCTTCGTAGCTGGCGGTAACAATAGCGGTATGTTCGGTGCGGCGGTTCACAATAGCCACCGGTTTTCCGCGCAGCAACGGGCGGGCTTGTTGTTCAACGGTAGCGAAACAGCTATTAAGGTCAACGTGCATAATGCGCGGCTGTTCGTGGTTAAACTCAGTCATAATGGTCCGCCTCCATGGTTAAGTGCCAGGTTAAACGCTCGGCATCAAATTCAAGCCGATAGTCGGTACCGCCATCGGTAACATCAAAAGCGTGGATAGTTTTCGAGCCTTTCGGTAAGGGATGGCGCAGGCCAAGTTCGGTAACGGCGACTTCCCTACCGTTTTCGCGTTTAAAGCGCACCGGCATACACGGGTGATGGCCGTTTTTAAATACCGCCACTACGTGCACAGGTTCATGTAAAAAAAGTTCGTCATTCATCGCAAAAATTCCTCGTTATAGTAGTTCGAGAAACGTTTCAAAACTGATTCGCCCGTGCATTTCTAGCCCGTTTCATTTGCCAGAAGCCCGAAGACGATGAATAACCGTTCGCAGGGGACGCTTTGCCTAGGTGGCCAGTGTGTACTGCGGGGATACTCTTAGTATACACCTTTGATATACTACATTGTATGAATATCACCCTTGTTACAGGTAATGCCAACAAACTTGAAGAATGGCAGCAACTTACCGCCGGTAAAGCAACACTCGACTCCATTGATCTTGATATTGAGGAGCTCCAAAGTGACGACCCGCTCGCAATCGTAACCGATAAAGTTAAGAAGGCTTTCGAAGCGGTTGGCAGACCCGTCGTCGTTGAGGACGTATCGGCTGGCCTTGAGAAGCACGGCGGCCTACCTGGCCCTTTCATTAAGTACTATATGAAAAATATCGGTAAAGATGCTTTATATCAACTCGCCGGTGGCGAAGGTGAACGCGCTACTGTATCTTGCAGCGCCGCCTACTACGATGGCACTTCGCTTATTACTGTTCGCGGTGTTGTACACGGTACAGTCGTTGCCCCAAGGGGCGATGCCTACGGGTTTAATATCACTTTCGTGCCAGAAGGCGAAACGGAAACGTTTGCCGAAATGAGCAGTGAAAAGAAAAACACCATGAGCCACCGCGCCCTCGCCGTGCAGCTCCTCCTTGAGAAGCTTGAGGCACTGTAATACGCAGTTCGGTATAATAAAGGTGGGAGGATATCATGCCAAACACCATTGCACAAATTCAACGCACTATTCAAAGTAACGAAGTAAAGATGGTCGAAGCAAGAAAGCAGGCCGACCTTGCACGCACCACTGCGCGTCAACAAGCTGACGCGGGCAACGGAATGCGCGCCGATGTTTACTGGCAACAAGCTCAAACCCAAGAACAAAAAGAAATGCAACTTCAAGAAGAAAATCAGAAACTAACAAGCGAGCTAGATGAGTTGCAAAGACAGGTCAACGCACTTGAACAAGAAAAGCTTTCCGAAAGCACCCGCCACGACACCGAAATGAAACGAATTGAAGACCAGTTATCACGCCTTCGCGGTAGCGGGCTCATCCTCTAGCCAAAAGGGGTAAAATTTGATAGAATCGTCCCTGTACTATTTACTTAGTGCAGCCTTATACAAGACGGCAGCGTAGCTCAGTTGGTTAGAGCGCGAGACTCATAAGCTCGAGGTCACAGGTTCAATCCCTGTCGCTGCTACCAAGAAAAATACCCCATATACCATGGGGTATTTTTCTTGGCTACACCCCCCTAACGATTGACTTTTTTAAAAAAATCTATTATAATAGCTTCATAATTCGCACCTTCCACTCAACAAAGGAACCGCAATGCACCCCATATTCATCGCCATGCTCATCGGAGCGAGCACTGCGTACGTCGTATGCGGTGCAGCCTTCGTTTTCGGCGCGAAGGCTTTCATGCGCACACAGTACAACGCCACGCAGGACGAAATACGCTGGATGCCGCAGTGGAAACAAGTCCTGGTGTGGCCGTTTCTGCTGTATGCATGGGACGTAAGCCAGCCGGAAGTCGGCTACCTGTCGCGAGAAACCGCCTGGCAGGCGCAAGTGCTCCTTACCGAGCGCAACTGTCCAGATGCGGACTCGATCAGCGAAGGGCACCTTCCCCCCATGGACACCTACCGGGAGCTCGGCGGCGCGGCCTTCAACGTCACCGCGCACCGCAGCGAAAAGTAGCGCACCCTGCCCCGCAGGCATCTTCCTCTCCCATAAAGAGAGTCGAGGATGCCTGGCGGGGCATTCTCATTGGCAAGAAAAACCACCCTTCTGCGGGTGGTTGATTTTTTATAGGCCTATAATGGCTTCACGTTGCGACCGAAAATCGCGGAGTTCTTCGTTGGTACGGGGGCGGTCCCAGCTGGCGAGGGCAAGGACTTCACTCATAGTTACAGGTTCGATAACGGTGCTTTGGGTAGTGGCTTCCATTATTTTTTGCTTTCTTTTTGTTTTTATTGGCTTATGTACTTATACTAGCATAAGTGGTATAAAAAGTCAATACCTTTTTGACACCCCCGTTACGCTTATGGTATAACTTTGGTAGAGGAATAACGCAAAAAACAGAAACTATGGACATCTTTACCTCACTCGCAATTATCGCCTTCGCCGCGCTTATCCACGCAAGCTTTCAGCTGAGCGTCAGTGTATTAACGCTGTTATCAAGCCATACTATTGGTGCCAAACGGTCACGGGCAAAACTGCTTCGTCTTACCAGTAGTTTCGTAGGTGGTGCAGCGCTTATGAGCCTTCTCCTCCTTGTATCTGCCGCATTTGTGTTCCTGCAACTTTTCGGCGCCCCTGTCAGCCTTGAAGTATGGGCTATCGCCTGTAGCGTTGTGCTTGGTATTGGGGTGGCAGTTTGGCTTTTTTACTACCGCACCAAAAAAGCCGGTACCGAACTGTGGATTCCGCGAGCTTTCGCTAAACACCTTACTAGTCGCACCAAAGCCACGCGGGCTAGTGTTGAAGCGTTTAGCCTAGGGCTTACCAGTGTTATCTCTGAGCTTATCTTTATCATCCCTACCCTTACCATCAGCGCACTTATTCTTCTTGAACTCCCTTCCCAGTGGCAGCTGGTTGGTGCGCTCGTTTACACTTTGGTTTCAAGCCTGGGGCTTATAGTGGTATGGAGCTTGGTTGGCAGTGGACATTCTATCAGTAGGGTGCAAAAATGGCGCGAGAAAAACAAGCGCTTCTTACAGTTTAGTGCTGGGAGCGCGCTGGTTGCCTTAGGTTTCTTTATTTACATTAACGAAGTTGTGGCCTTGGCCACTGGGGTACTATAACGATGCACGAGGGTGGGAACATACAAACGCACGTAGTAAAGAACGGGCGACATCGGCACCCCGAAGCGTTCGAGCGCGAAAAACTCCATAAAAGTATTGTTGCCGCTTGCTTGGGGTCGGGTGCACCAACAGGTAATGCCGAAAGTACCGCCCGCCGTGTCGTTGATGAAGTAGTAAGCTGGCTCCAAAAGCGACCCGAAGTTACCAGCAATGATATCCGTCGTGTTGCCGCCAAAGCACTGCGCACCTACCACCCCGACGCGAGTTATTTATATGAACACCACCGCTCAATAATGTAAGGAGACCCACCACATGCCAAAACATACCTTCGATTACGACCTGATAGTTATAGGAAGTGGCGCTGCTGGTAGTGCTGCCGCAACTATTGTTGCACGTGCTGGCAAACGAGTGGCAATTATTGAAGAAGACACCTTTGGTGGCGACTCGCCCAACTGGGGAAATATTCCAACAAAATCACTGCTGCACGTAGCCCGTATTTACGATGAAGCCCGCCATGCAAACCGTTTTGGCCTGCGTACCTCCACCCTAGGCTACAATTACCCTTCTATTCGCGCCTGGAAAGACCTTGCGGTAAAACGCACCGGCGCTGCAAACAATCGCCATTTTTACGAAAATAATGGAGTGGCAGCGTTTCAGGGTAAGGCGCACTTTTTAACCCCTCACGAGATTACCGTCAATCGGCGACACCTTTCGGCGGCGCATTTTCTTGTTGCAACAGGCTCGAGTTGGGTAACACCAGAGATTCACGGGCTCGATACGGTTCCCTACTTCACCCCCCGCACCATTCTTGAAACACTTCGTCCACCAAAAAGCCTGTTTATTATTGGTGGTGGCGAGTACGGTGTAGAAATTGCCCAACTTATGGCTACATTTGGCACTAAAGTATATATTGCCGAACAGGCGGGGCGCATTCTTCCCCATCAGGACGCTGAAGTTGGCGAGACGATAGAAAAAGTACTCACTGAGCAAAAGGGGGTCACTGTACTCACCCATAGCCGCGTGCTCTCAGTAGAAAAAGAAGGGCTTACAAAGAAGATCCTTATTTCACGGGCAGGCACCCAAAAGCATATTAAAGCCGACGAGATCTTGATCGCCGCAGGCCGTCAGCCAAATGTTGACGCTGGGCTTGAAAATGCTTCGGTTGCCTACACCGCTAAGGGTGTTGAGGTAAACGACTTTCTTCAAACCAGCACCAAGCACATCTACGCCGCCGGAGATGTATTAGGACGCGACGGGCATACCCACTCGGCGCTTCTTGAAAGCAAAATTGTTGCCCACAACATACTAGAGCGCACCAAAACCAGCCCTAACTACACCGCCACGCCGGGTATTATCTTTACGACACCCGAAGTAGCTACCGTTGGTCTGAGCGAAGACGACTGCCGACGCCGCGATGTCTCTATTAATAAAGCCGTGGCGCCGCTGTCTATTATTTCGCGTAGCAACACTGCCGATTTCCGTGATGGGTTTGTGAAAATTATTACCGACAAAAAGGGTGTGGTGTTGGGCGGAACAATTGTTGCCCCGCACGCCGGTGACATGATTCAGGAAATCGGGTTGGCGGTTAAACATTCCCTTACGGCTGCCCAAATAGCCGACACCCCCCACGCATTTTTATCGTGGGCAGAAGTAATTCGTGTGGCCGCCCAGAAACTGGTATAGTAAAAGTACTATGGGTGGGGTGATTCTTTCAATTAATGCGGGGTCTTCAAGTTTGAAGGTGGCAGTGTTTGACGAAGAAACGCTTGACACCCCTGTTGCTTCAGCTTCAGTTGAGGGTATCGGTACGAACGATTCGTGCTTTATTCCTGGCGGAACCTACGGCAGTAGCGACACCCGCACTCTCCCTATTCCTACGATGGACGCGGCTATACAATTAGTTTCACAGTGGCTCACAAGCGAGGTCCATAGCACCCCAATCGCCATCGGCCACCGGGTTGTTCATGGTGGGGAGCGCTTTAGCGATGCCGCACTAATAGATGATGGTGTCATCGAGTATCTCACCTCCCTTACCCCCTTGGCGCCTAACCATATGCCCGACACGCTTGCTGCTATTACAGCCTTCCGCACCACCTACCCTACCGTGTCGCATGTTGCCTGCTTCGACACGGCCTTTTTCACGCAGGTGCCTACCGTTGCTAAAACCCTCCCCCTCCCAAAAGAGCTAGGGCTACGGCGATATGGGTTTCACGGGCTATCTTACAGCTCGCTCCTCCATAGTTTCACCAGCCACGAGGGCAACGTTGCTGCACGCGGGCGCATTATTATGGCGCACCTAGGAAGCGGCGCAAGTGTATGCGCCCTAAAAGATGGGCACCCTATTGATATGACCATGGGCTTTACCCCCGTTTCCGGTATTATGATGAGCACCCGCACGGGCGACATTGAGCCCGGCGTCCTAACGTACCTACAGCAAGAAAAAGGCTATACCACCGAGGCAATCACCGAGCTCGTAAGTAAAAAATCAGGTCTTCTTGGTGTATCTGGGCTTAGTGCGGACATGCATACCTTGCTACAAGCGCAGCATGAAAATTCCGATGCCGCGCTTGCAATTGAACTCTTCTGCTACAGAATTACCAAACAAATAGGCGCCTTCGCAGCCGCCCTTGGGGGTATTGATAGTATTATTTTTAGTGGCGGTATTGGCGAACGATCTGCCGAAATTCGCGCCCGTATTTGCCAAACCTTAAGCTTTTTGGGTATTATAGTAGATGAACAGCGAAATGACGCTCATGAACGCCTCATTTCGGCAGACACTTCGGGGGTAGGGGTGCACGTTATACCTGCCAAAGAAGATATAAGCATTGTTACACAGACAGCCGCACTACTGCAGGAAAGGGCACCAGCATGAGCGAGACTACCGTTTCAAATGACGCATTAAGAAAAATGGACGCCTACTGGCGCGCGAGTAATTACCTATCAGTGGGGCAAATTTACTTACGAAACAACCCCCTGCTTCGTCGCCCCCTTGAACTAGGCGACATAAAAAAGATGCTCCTTGGCCACTGGGGCACAACACCTGGGCAAAACTTTATTTACGTACACCTTAACCGTGTTATTAAGCAGTATGACCTTAACATGGTCTACTTATCTGGCCCTGGCCACGGTGGCCCAGCCCTTATGGCCAACACCTACCTCGAAGGTACATGGAGCGAAATTTACCCCGACATGCCGCAGAACGAAGAAGGTATGGCAACGCTTTTCCGTAAATTCTCATGGCCGGGCGGGCTTTCGAGCCATGTGTCACCACAGGTTCCTGGCTCACTTCATGAGGGTGGCGAACTTGGCTACTCGCTAAGCCACGCTTTTGGCGCTGTGTTTGACAACCCTACCCTTATTGCGACGTGCGTTGTTGGTGATGGCGAAGCGGAAACCGGTCCCCTCGCAACCGCATGGCACTCAAATAAGTTCTTAAACCCGAAGACTGACGGTGCAGTACTGCCTATTTTGCACCTTAATGGCTATAAAATTAGCAACCCAACTGTTCTGTCGCGTATCGAGCACGAAGAGCTCGAGCAGCTTTTCCGCGGCTACGGCTGGAACCCCTACTTCGTTGAGGGTGGCGACCCTGACTACATGCATGCCCGTATGGCCGAAGTGATGGATATTGTGACTAATGAAATTAGACACATCCAAAGCCAAGCCCGCGAGCACGGCAACACTATGCGTCCTCGCTGGCCAATGATTATCCTTCGTTCACCAAAGGGCTGGACTGGACCAAAAGAAATAAATGGTAAGCCAAACGAAGATTCCTTCCGTTCACACCAAGTACCTCTTGCGGTTGACGAGGCTCATTCCGAGAACCTTTCTATGCTCGAAACCTGGCTGAAGAGCTACAAACCCGAAGAACTTTTTGATGAAAGTGGTCGGCTGATTCCCGAACTTGCCGAACTCGCCCCAACCGGCACGCATCGTATGGGAGCTAACCCCCACGCAAACGGCGGTAAGCTTCTTCGCGAACTGCAACTACCAAACTTCCGCGATTACGAAGTTGAGGTAAGCTACCCAAGTATCGTTAACTCGGGTAACACCCACGCCCTTGGCCCCTGGATGCGCGATGTGATTCGCATGAACCAGCAAAGCCGTAACTTCCGGGTGTTTGCACCTGACGAAACCATATCAAACCGTCTTGAAGCTGTGTTTGAAACCACCAACCGTCAATGGAACGCTCGTACAAAAGACGGCGATGACTTCCTTGCACAAGATGGTATGGTGCTTGATGCTATGCTTAGCGAGCACCAGGCTGAAGGGTGGCTTGAAGGCTACCTATTAACGGGACGTCACGGTATTATGCATAGCTACGAGGCCTTTATCCGTATCGTCGACTCGATGATGAGCCAACACGCTAAGTGGATGAAAATGTGCAGCGAGCTGCCATGGCGCGAAGAAATCGCTTCACTTAACTACCTGTTGACTTCGCATGTTTGGCGCCAAGACCACAATGGCTTCACCCATCAAGACCCTGGCTTTATTGATCACATTATTAACAAAAAGCCAGATGTAGCGCGCGTCTACTTGCCACCCGACGCCAACACTACCCTAAGCGTTATGGACCACTGTTTGCGGAGCCGCGGCTATATTAACCTGACGATTACCGGTAAACACGAGGCACCACAATGGCTCACTATGGAACAGGCCGTGGAACACTGCACAAAGGGGTTAGGTACTTGGGACTGGGCATCAACCGACAATGGCGAAGAGCCCGATGTCGTTATGGCTGCAGCCGGTGACATTCCTACCCTTGAGATGATGGCTGCTGTTTCTATTTTGCGCGAGGCACTCCCGAACCTAAAGATTCGCGTTATCAACATTGTTGATCTCATGCGCCTCCAGCCCGACACCGAGCACCCCCACGGCCTGAGCGATATTGACTACAACGCTCTCTTCACCACCGACAAGCCCATTATTTTCGCCTTCCACGGCTACCCATGGCTTATCCATCGCCTCATTTACCGCCGTGCCAACCAGCGCGTGCACGTACGCGGCTACAAAGAGGAAGGTACGATTACCACTGCTTTCGACATGACCGTAAAGAACGAGCTTGACCGCTTCCACCTTGTTATGGATGTTATTGAACGCGCCCACCTTGATAGCGAAGAAGCGCAGGCGCTCTACCAAGACATGCAAACCAAACTCATTCAACACAACAACTACATTGTTGAACACGGCGAAGACATGGCCGAAGTGCGCGAGTGGGTGTGGCCGTTTGGGCGAAGCTAGTATAGACCCGTAGTCTATATCGAGCCACCAGCGCCACCAAGCTGGTAGAATATAGCGCCGTTACCGCCATCATCGGAAGCAGAATGGCGTATTTTCCCGCAGGCCAAATTACCGTCATCAAGTGTATTGTCTAGTTCCTGCATTACCGATAGATATTGGTTAACGTTGTAGATGATAAGATTCACCCCCACCGCCGAAGCCGAACACCCGTCGTACGAATCCCCGTCGTTATCGTAGACCCATCTTAGCCCCGACATACCCGAGACCTCGGGAACCGCTTGTAGATAGTTGCGAAGGTCGGTACCAGCAATAACATCGCTCACGTTAGGGTTGCCCGTACCTAATAAATCTTGCTCGCGCCAATAGCTACTCCGTTCGTCGGCAGTTGCTTTTAGCTGGAATGCTTTTTCTACCTTGCGGACTG
>DODJ01000005.1 GCA_003545655.1 Candidatus Saccharimonadota bacterium | reverse complement strand
TTCGAATCCGATATGCTCCACCAAAGTTATACATTATACGAACAACTATGAAATTTGGATATATATTAGTTACAGGCGCAGCCGGCTTTATTGGTAGCCACCTTACTGATCAACTTATAAATAGCGGTATATGCGAAAAAGTGATTGCCGTGGATAACTTATCGATGGGTACTTGGGATAATTTAAGTACACTTGGGAGCGATAAGCTTATCAGAGTTGAGGCTAATATTGCTAATAGCGAGGAGCTAAGCCGCATATTCGATATGTATGATGTGGATATTGTTTGCCACCTTGCCACGAGTCCACTCGTACTGTCTATTACAGACCCCGTTTTTGTGTTTGAAAATATAGTTACAATGCAAAAAAATATACTGGAATGCCAGAGAAATGGTAAGTTTAAGAAACTTATTACGTTTTCTACAAGCGAGGTGTATGGTTCAAGTGATGGGGTGGTGCTTTCAGAAACTTCTTTGTTAAAGCCACAGACACCGTATGCATCAGCGAAGGCTGCCGCAGATATGTTAACGGAGTCTTATGCTAAGACATTTACCGACAAAATTGAGTATACAATTGTACGTCCTTTTAATAATTATGGTCCGCGGAAGAGAGTGCTTAGCGGTGCGGGAATTATACCTCAGGCGATCAAAGCTTTTGCGGCCCATGAACCCCTTAAGCTCGTTGACAACGGAGAGACAATGAGAGACTTTGTGTTTGTCGAAGACACGGCCAGAGCTGTAATTGAAATAATAAAAAAACCTGAATTAACGAAAAACGAACTATTCGTTATTGCAACTGGTGTGCCTAGAAAGATGAAGGATATATCTATAGATATAGCAAAGCTTATGCACAGACCGATAAATATTGAATATGTACCCTCACGCCCTGGAGATGTCTCTTACTTAAAGGGGAACGGGCGCAAGATACACAGTAAACTGGGCTTCTCTCCTGACACGGAATGGCTAGAGGGTCTTAAGGCGTGTATTGAATACTACACTCGGCTATTGCCCTAAGATGCTGTCCTCTACCCGCAGCTGAAAGTCATATACTCCTGATTCCACTAAATATCCAAGCGCTATCTTATCAAGCCCAGTCGCAATAAAAATTCCCATAATAATCAATATACAGCCTAAAATACGACGAAACAGGCCGCGCGGATTTATGCCCCAGCCGAGTTTTTTTATGAGCGCCTGGCCACCAAGGCCTACAAGAATAAGCATTCCCGCCAGCCCTATAACGAACACCGTTAAGTATAAAAGTCCAAGTGCGGGTGAAGCGGGCAGAACGACCGCAACGAGCAGTGCGTAGGTTGGGCTGCACGCGCTAAATACAGGCCCCAGGCTAGCGCCGAGCAATATATCACCAAAGAATCCTTTTTGTTTTGATGATGCGCCGAGGGTATCTTGTGCTTTAAAAACAAAACGAGTTTTCAGGACGATCCACTCCCAAATGGAAGGGAAGAGGGTAACCAGCCCAAAGAAGATGATGATACCGCCACTAATATACTGCCAAGCTTGTTGCGGTATGCCCAAGAAGAGCGTTGTGGCTTTTAAAAGTACCGTAAAGATAATAATTGAAACTGATAATCCCACGATAACCGCAAACAAACTTCGCTTGCTGCCATTTCCAGAGCGTGCGAGCAAAATAGGGAGTACCGACACTACGCAAGGTGCTAAGATGGTAAGCACCCCGGCAATGAACGATACAAGTAATAGCTCCACTATAAGTTTTCCAGTATTGCTTCAACCGATTTATCTTTACCGTACCCCACCCATTTTGCCGTTTGGGCTCCGTTAGCGTCTACCTCAACGAAGGTAGACTGTAGGGTAACCTCGTGTTGTTTACGAAGCTCGGTGGCGCTGTCGTAATCTAGTTGAAGAATTTGAACGCCAGCGGGAATTGTCGAACGTGTAATCGCTTCGTCGAAGGCGCGACACTCGGGGCACCACGGTGCGTAGAAAAAGATAACCGTACGTTCGTAGCCCTCGGCGCTAACCTTGTTGGCTTCGTATGTCTCATACCGTCCTGCTTGGACGGCGGCGGTGTCGTTTGCTGTGGGTTTGGGTGTTTCGGTGCTGTTTGAGGGCGAGGGCTCTTTATTAGTAGCGGCGCTCATCTCATTTGTAGGATTAGTCGGGGCAAATAAAAGGGCGGCCAAAAGCGCTCCTATGAGTAGAACGATGCCACCAACGATAAAGATTGCTTTCTTCACTACTTCCTATTATACCAGCTTATAAAGTATGCCATAATAAGCACAATGATTAAGACGTTTATACAGACAAGGCTAGAGAAAGCGGTGCGCCGGTACTTTAAGAAGAACCCGCAGGTAAAACTAGTGGTAGTTGTGGGGAGTGTAGGCAAGACCAGCACAAAAATAGCCATTGGGACGGTGCTTAACGAAAAGGTACGTGTACGGTTACATGAAGGTAATCATAACTCTGAGCTGAGCGCGCCGTTAGCAATACTTGGTGTTGAGTTCCCTGGTAATTTAAAAAGTCTTCGTGAATGGTGGCGTGTATTTGGCGCGGTGCGCGCACGGTTGCGCCAACCTGCCGATGTTGATGTGATTGTACAAGAGCTAGGGACAGATGGTGTTGGGCAGATTCCTCACTTTGGGACCTATTTGCAGCCAGATATTGCCGTGGTGACCTCTGTATCGGCCGAACATATGGAGTTTTTCAAAACACTTGACGCTGTTGCTGCCGAAGAACTTTCGGTAGTGAATTACAGTAAAGAGGCCCTGATTAATCGCGATGATGTGCCCGGTAAGTATGCTGAGGATATTACAAACGCACGTATTGCCACCTACGGTACAACCGATACCGCCGAGTATCGTTTCACGACGAACGACTATACATTTGAAGATGGTTTTGAGGGTGAATTTTATGCAGCTGGGTTTGCAGCCTCTGCATCAACTACATTGCACGTTATAGGCGAGCATAGCATTCGGGCAGCGGTTGCCGCAGGAGCGGTCGCAACACGACTTGGCTTTTCACCTGCCGAGGCGGCTAAGGGCATGGAAAAAGTACGCCCAGTAAAGGGGCGAATGAATATCCTTCGCGGTCTTAAGGATTCTATTATTATTGATGACACCTACAACTCGAGCCCGCTTGCCGCTGAGGCGGCGTTACGTGCGCTGTACCAAATGAATGTTCCGCAGAAAATTGCCGTACTCGGGAGTATGAATGAGCTGGGCGATACATCGGCAGCTGAACACGAGGCGATAGGGAAGGTATGCGACCCTATGCAACTTGCACACGTTATTACTGTAGGAGACGAAGCCGAGAAGTATTTGGCGCCCGCTGCTCGTTCAAACGGGTGCCATGTAGTGAGTTTTAAAGGCGCTCTTGAAGCTGGGGCTGCAGCGCACGCGTATCTTGAGGAAGGCGCTGCACTGTTATTTAAAGGCTCGCAGGGCGGGATATATCTTGAAGAAGCGGTGAAAGTGGTGCTGCATAGCACTGAAGAAGATGAACGGCTGGTACGACAGTCTGAAGCTTGGATGCAGAAAAAGCGGGACTTCTTCGCTAGTATCACACAAAGCTTATGATATACTGAAAAAAATAATTAAACGAAACACAAATATGCAAAACGACCCATCGCAACCGGATATCCAAAATACTAGCACGCCACCTACTCTCGAGCCCCAACCGGCACTAACTCAATCATCACAATCGGAGACTTCAGCTACTACCGGCACGGCAGAAGCGCCAGTAGAGCCATCCGTAGCTGCAAATCCTTTCACTGCGAGTGAGCCGCTAAATGACAACTTACAGCAATCAGTTACTACTGCGAGTACGGTGCTTGGCGACACACCGATAGTACCGACAGCGCCAACGGGGTCAAGCTCAGCGCTTGATGCTCCCGCTACACCACCTAAGAAAAAGAAGGTGGGATTAATCGCGGCAATTATTGCTGCGGGTGTGTTGGTAGTATTTGGCGGCGCTGCTGCTGCCGCGTACACCTTTTGGTATCAAAACCCCGACAAGGTAGTGGGGGATGCGATTGTTAATGCGATTACTGCAGAAACGATTGCCGCAACAGGTGAGATTGATTTTAGCAACGATAGTGGCACGGCTATTCAACTAAAGGCCGAGGCGAAGGCTCAGGGTGGAATTGGCGAGCTTGATGTTGAGATGGATTATACCTATATGGGAACGTCATATTCCGTGGCGGGAACGGGAATAATTAGTGAAGAGGGTGATTTGTACGTAAAGCTTGATGATGTGCAGGAGCTCGCCGATATCTATCTTGGTTTGGTAGTGGGTGCTCAAGTTGATACGTCTCCACTTGTAGAGAAAATTGAAGGTACTTGGATAAAAATTACCAATGACGATTTAGGTACGTTTAGTGAAGATTTTGCAGCTTCCCAAGCATGTTACGATGACCTAGCGAGCTCGTTGAGTGGCGACAGTAGCTGGGCAAATGAGTTGGGTGCGCTATATCGTAATAACCTATTTGTAATAATTGAAGATGAGCTTGAGGCAAAAAGTGTTAATGGTGTTGATAGTCTAGGGTACACGCTAGGTTTTGACGATACAAAAATGACAAGCTTTATTACCGGGCTTGCTGACACGCAATTTGGCAAGAAATTAAACGAGTGTAATGACGGAGACGCTAATTACAAAGACGTTGCGGATTCATTGATTGGTGACGAAGACCGAACAAGTGTGTTTAACGTATGGATAAGCCGTTTTGGGCATGAATTTACCGAGCTATCGCTTAGCGATGACAACGTAGATGGCAAGGGCGAAATTATCGTTAACCCAGTATTCAACCAGCCAGTGGAAGTGGTTACGCCAACCGAGTCTATGACACTTGAAGAGCTTATGGCCGATTTACAGGCGATCTTTGTGCAGTCCTATACCTCTGCTTCGTATTAACTCTTACGCACCTTCGGTTAATCTGCTATACTATCTCTGTTATGAGGCGATATAATCCGGCAGAAATTGAACCCAAATGGCAGGCCGTATGGGAAGAGCAAAAGGCAAACGAGGTTGCAGTCGATACTTCGAAGGTAAAAACCTATGTTTCGGGTATGTTTCCGTACCCAAGCGGCGCAGGCATGCACACTGGCCACGCTTTTAGCTATTCTATTGTTGATGCTTTGGCACGTTTCTACCGCCAACATGGCCATAACGTGCTTAACCCGATGGGGTGGGATACGTTTGGACTTCCAGCTGAAAACTATGCTATTAAAACAGGGACTGCACCGGCAAAAGTAACTGCCGAAAATATCGCTAACTTCAAAAAACAATTTAAGCGCATGGGGGTGTCTATTGACTGGTCGCGCGAAATTAACACCAGTGACCCCGAATATTACAAATGGACGCAGTGGGTGTTCGTGCAATTATTTAAGCGTGGCCTTGCCTATCAAAAAGAAAGCTTGCAGTGGTGGTGCCCGGTAGATAAAACCGTGCTTGCCAATGAACAAGTTGAAGGTGGGCATTGTTGGCGCTGCGGAAGTTTGGTTGAAAAGAAATCTATGAAACAGTGGTTTTTCAAAATTACTGAATATGCCGATAGCTTGCTTGGTGAGATTGAAGACCTTGACTGGCCACAAAAAATTAAAACCGCGCAGACGAACTGGATTGGTCGCTCACAAGGGGCGGAGATTTCTTTCACGCTTGAAGAAACGGCTTCGCGGCGGGATTCTGACGGGGACCGGTCGCCCGTAGAATCTCGGGCTGCAGAGGTTTCTTCAACCGCAAAAGAAATCACTGTTTTTTCGACTCGCCCAGACACTATTTTTGGTGCCTCGTTTATTGTCTTAGCGCCAGAACACCCACTCGCTATTGAACTTGCCACGGGTGATTTTGAAGAAGCAACTCAGACGTATGTTAAAGAGGCGGTGAAAAAGTCGGAAATTGAACGTACGAATGATACGAAAGAAAAAACAGGTGTCTTTACGGGCTCGTATGTTATTAACCCGGTGTCCGGCGAAAAAGTACCGGTATGGGTAGCTGATTACGTGCTTGGTGGCTACGGTACTGGCGCTGTAATGGGTGTGCCTGCGCATGATGAGCGCGACTTTGCCTTCGCCGAGAAATACAAGCTACCCATTATTGAAGTCATTGAAGCGCCAGAAAAAACCGAAGCAGTGTATCACGGTGAGGGTGTATTAGTGAATTCGGGCGACTTTACCGGCAAAACAACCTCAGACGCACGTGAAGAAATTGTTGCCTGGCTTGAAAGCAAAAAACGTGGCGCTGCGAAAACAACCTACAAAATGCGCGACTGGCTTATTAGTCGTCAGCGCTATTGGGGCGCACCAATTCCTATTATTCATTGTGAAGAGCATGGCGCTGTAGCTGTGCCGGAAGACCAGCTCCCTGTGGTGCTACCTGAAATTGAAGACTACGCACCGAAGGGCGATGGTAAATCCGCCTTGGCGCATGTAACCGATTGGGTGCACACTACCTGCCCTGAATGTGGGAAGCCAGCGCTCCGTGAGACGGATACAATGGACGGCTATGCCTGCTCAAGTTGGTACTTGCTTCGATATGGTGACCCGAAAAACACCGAACGTGCCTGGGATCCTGAAACGATTAACTACTGGAATCCACTTGACTACTACGTGGGCGGCGACCACGCGGTTGCTCACTTACTGTATGTTCGGTTCTGGACGCACGTTTTCTACGATATGGGCCTTGTGAACTTTAAAGAGCCCGTAAAGAAGCTGGTGTACCACGGCTATATTAACGCTGAAGATGGCACAAAAATGAGCAAGAGCAAAGGGAATGTCATTGACCCACTTGATGTGATTGACCAAGGCTATGGAGCCGATGCTCTCCGCACGTACGTATTGTTTATGGGGCCAGTTGAGCTTGATGCAAGCTGGGACTCGCGTGGTATTGCCGGCATTTACCGTTTCTTAAACCGTGTTTGGACGCTCGTTCAACAGTATGATGAAGCCGATAAGACTATTGAGAAAAACGATGACGCCGTGCGTGTATTGCGGCACAAAACGGTGCGTAAAGTAACCGATGACATGCGTCGGCTTAGCTTTAACACGGCAATTGCTGCGTTGATGGAATATGTAAACGAACTCTATAAATACAAGGTAGACGGGTTCTCTGCTGAGGTATGGCGCGATGCACTTACGACCCTTGTGCAGATGATTGCGCCGTTTGCTCCGCATATTGCCGATGAGCTTTGGGTGCAGTTAGGCGGTAAGGGCCTTGTGCAAAATGCTTCGTGGCCCGTATGGGATGATGCTTTGACAGTTGAAAATACTATTACTATTGCCGTACAGGTGAACGGTAAGCTTCGCGGTGAAATTGAAATTGCAAAAGACACTGATCCTGAAGAGGTGAAAAAACAAGCATTGGCACACGAGAATGTCGTGCGCTTTGTAACCGGCGAACCGAAGAAGGTGATTTATGTGCCGGGGCGGTTGGTAAGCGTTGTTGTCTAGTGGGTGTCTGGCGTGGGCAACGCGTCGATAGGGCTATGAACAATTTGGGACTCACGTACGGGAAGGTACTCTTTCCCGTTGTCGTTTTCTGGGTCGATATCATCTTCAACCACTACCCAGTGTTCGCCAGGCTGGACGGTTCCTTGGAGTTTAGCAGCTGTCATGAGGTTGTCATATATAAGAGGCTTTAGGTTGTTAAAGTCATCATGGTACACGGCTTCGATCTGTGCGAGGGATGGTTCGGTAAGCCCCTGCCCTTCTTTAATGATAAACATTTCTCCTACGACTTGGGATTCATCGAATTGACCATGCAGCTTGTTCTCAAGTATCTCAGTGTTAGCAAGCTTGCTTTCGTGCGCTGCTTGCAAAGCTTCCTCGCTAGCAGAGGCGTTGGATATATTTGAAACCGTTTGGCCTCCTAGCCACAAGGTGCCGGCCCCGGCAACAACAGTGCCTGCTGCTACGGCTTTTTTGAAAAAATCTGATTCTTTTTGTTTTTCTGTCATATTACCTATATCATACCACGCTTATGCCTATTGTCCACACCCTCCTGATCTTGTGAATTTCCCTTGAGAAGTGGGCAAAAAAATGCTATACTTAGCCCTAAGAGTTAACAAAACCTAACAAGGAGCACTTTTCATGGCACAACCAAAAAAGCAAAGTAGCCCACGAAAAACAGGTCTACGCCGAAGCCATCTACGCCTCGAGCTTGCTCGCCGTGTTAACGGTAAGTCACCAGTTAAAGTGAAGACTACCCGCCGCGAAACGGGAAAAGCACTGTAATTTTACAATACTAAACAAAGAGAATTAACGCATTATGGCATCTAATCGTCATCTCGGTCGTATCGTCACACTTCAGACATTGTACGAATATGAATTCCGCATTCAATCTGGGGATACCAACGCATCTGTCGATGAAATTTTATCGCGTAACCTAGAGCGATACGAAACGGCCATTGACGACACGACGTTTGTTACTAGCCTAGTGAATGGCGTACTTAAAGAGCAGACTGATATTGATGAAAAAATTCAACCCATTGCGCCAGATTGGCCTATCGAGCAAATCGCTCGCGTAGATCGTGCAATTTTGCGCATTGGGGTGTACGAGCTTCTTCACCAGGCAGACATTGTTCCGCCAAAAGTGGCTATTAACGAAGCTGTCGAACTTGCCAAGGCGTTTGGTTCTGATAACTCGAGCAAGTTTGTAAACGGCGTGCTAGGAACGGCGTATCGCACACTTGTGGAGGGAGCCGAAAATGGCGACACCACAGTTCGATAAATTCAAGAAATATTTTTCACGCAAGAAACCATCAATTCAGGAAATTGTTCGCGAGCCAACGGCTGGCGGTATTGTATTTCGTAAAAGCGATAAAGGGGTAGAGATACTTCTAATTCAAGATGCCAAAGATCGCTGGACTATCCCTAAGGGGCACATAGAGGAAGGCGAAACCGCACAGCAAACCGCACGCCGCGAAATTGGTGAGGAAGCGGGCCTTAAAGAGGTTGATGTACTAGGGTGGCTTGGTAAGATTCACTTTCGGTACCGTCGGATTGATAAACTTGTGCTTATGACAACCCAAATCTATCTTGTGCGCGCTAAGGGTGATACAAACGCTATCCAAAAAGAAGAATGGATGAATGGCATTAAGTGGTTTCCTTTTCATGAGGCGCTGGATGTCATTGAGTATGAGGATATTGGGAAGCTTATGTTACTTGCCATGAAACGCATCCGCCAGGAGAACTTATAATGACGGGCATGCAAACAGCACCGTATCAAGACTTCGCGCGAGAAAAGCTAGGCTTTGAATTTACTAATGTTGACCTATTGGTTACTGCTCTGACGCACCGAAGTTATGTAAACGAACATCGCAAGAGTGTCTCCGAGCATAATGAGCGGTTGGAGTTTTTGGGCGATGCCGTACTTGAACTTGCCGTGACGGATTTTCTTTTCACTACCTATCAAGAGCCAGAAGGTATTCTAACGAGCTGGCGTGCTGCGCTGGTGCGCACCGAGAGTATTGGCGATGCAGGCCAAAAACTTGGCTATGAGCCACTTGTCCGTATGAGCCGTGGTGAAAAACGGGGGAGTGACCGTGCTCGTATGCAAATACTTGCCAACGCCTTTGAGGCGTTGATTGGGGCGATATATTTAGAACGTGGCTATGGTGATGCCGAAGCGTTCATTAAAAAACATATCACCACTAAGCTTCAAGGGATCCTTGATGAAGGTACGTGGCGAGACCCTAAGTCACATCTTCAAGAGGTTATGCAACGTATCGACGGAGTTACACCACGATATGTTGTACTTGAAGAGGTTGGCCCTGATCATGATAAGGTATTTACCCTTGGGGTGTACGCGGGAAGCCGCTTGGTAAGTAAAGGTATTGGCCCAAGCAAACAGTCGGCGCAGCAGGAGGCGGCTAAGGCGGCACTGAAAATGTACTCGGTTTCGTAACTATCGAAACAACAGTACGGCTACCATCATCGGTGTTTGCACGATAATCCATAGCGACTGCGCCCAGATAATAGGTGGGAGCTTGTGCTTGATGCCGTAAAGAAGCAAGATGACACTGGCGACGTTATAGGAAGTCCACATAAAAAATGAAATACTTGCCACATCTTTTGAGGTGTATACGAGATAGATTTGCGGGATAGTGGTGAGCGGCTGGATAATACCAATAAGGAGGGCGAGTGAATCAATGGCCGAGGTGCGAGGAATCTTGTGTTTTGGGTGAAGGGTGTGTTTCATATCGCTTAAGTATAGAGCTTTGATTTGCTACCGTCTAGGCACCACTTATGATAGGTTGACTTATCACCTATAACCGTGTAAAATATTCAGAGAGTTTTATAAAAATACGTTAAGAGTTAAAGGAAGTTTTTAATTTATGCTCGCAATTCGTTTGCAACGCGTTGGGCGCGCCGGGTATCCAACCTACCGCCTCGCAGTTCAAGAAGCACAGCGCCACCCATCAAGCGGTCGTGTTGTGGCTTATGTAGGTAGCTACAACCCTCACACTAAAGATGCTAACGTACAAGTTGAGCTTGCACAGAAGTATCTTGATAACGGCGCACAGCCAACTCCTCGTGTAGTGAAGCTTCTTAAGGAAGCGGGCGTGAAGCTTCCTAAGTGGGTTAAGGAAGCAGCGGCAGACAAGCAAAAAGCACTTCGTAACCCCGAAAAGCTTCGCAAGAACCAACCAAAGGAAGAAGAAGCTCCTGAAGTTGAAACTCCCGCAGACGAAGCAGTCGAAGAAACTGCGCCAGCTGACGAAGCCTAACTAGCGCTTATTAAAAAGAGACCCCGCATTGCTGCGGGGTTGTTCTTTTTAGATAAGTACCTACCACTATGAAGGTAGGACGCCAGTGTGGCGTATTTTGGAAAAGGAAGCCTTCCCAAGACTATTATTAATTGCATTATAGCATAAAATACTAAAAAAGTCAATACGTTTATGCTTTTTGCTATAGAAATATCCGTATGTGCTACAATGAGATTACGATAGTAGAGACAGCGACCGGAGGAGGGCTTATGTCGACCATTGACCAGCAATTCATTGAATATATCGTAAAATCGGTGGTGGGACACCCGGATGATGTAGTAATTGAGCGCATTATCGACGAAAAGGGAGTACTACTTACCCTTACCGTCAACCCAGAAGATTTAGGGCGTGTTATTGGCAAGCGCGGCGTGACTGCACAGAGTTTACGCACACTTCTGCGTGCTTTGGGCACTAAGAATGACGCACGCTACAATTTAAAGATTGTGAACAACGATGGCCAAACTGGGGCGACGTATTCAAGCGACGAATCGGCACCTGCTGAGGCGGCTGTGGAAACCTCTACAGAGGAACCTGTGGACAACGCCTCTGACTACACAAAAAAGACCCGAAAAGAGCTTGCCGAACTTGATGATCTTGATATATAATCACAAGCAGTTCAACAAACATCTTTGAACTGCGAGATTCAGCTCCTGCGAGCGACAAATCACCACATTTGTTGAGAGCTTATGTGTATAAAA
>DODJ01000006.1:1476-4319 GCA_003545655.1 Candidatus Saccharimonadota bacterium | reverse complement strand
CCTTGCGTAATAATGGGGGCGGCCATTATAACCACTGCCTGTTTTGGCTATGGATGTCACCTGATGGCGGTGGTACGCCTGGCGGTGATTTAGAAGCTGCTTTAGTGCAAAAGTACGGTAGCTTTGAAGGGTTTGTTACTGCCTTTACCGAGAAGGCCTTAGGGGTATTTGGAAGCGGTTGGGCATGGGTGCAACCTAATTTAGAAATTATCACCACCGCAAACCAAGACTCACCACTGTTGAACGGGGGAGACGAGCCGATTCTTGGTCTTGATGTGTGGGAGCATGCCTACTACTTAGACTATAAAAACAACCGCGCAGACTACGTAGCAGCGTGGTGGAAGGTGGTGAACTGGGAGGTGGTAACCGAACGGTATGGCCGTCTCGCTACCCCAGTTCATCTTGGCGATAGGTAAGCACAGTGTCGTCTACCGCCCGTTTGAGGTCAGTAAGGAATGGCTCAATGGTTACGAGGCTTCTTTTCTCTTCTTTGAACCCTGTGTAGCTTGTGCTCGTACGTTTAATTGTCGCTACTTCACCCTGTTGGTTGATGTCTAGGTATAAAGAGCCAGTAAAGATATCGGCATCGTCAAGGGTGAGATTGTCGGGGTCGTACCTTAACTGATTAATGATAACGGTGCTCGTGGGGCGCTCGAGCGCACCATGTTCATTTATACGAGCATGGCTGTTAATTAAAATAGTGCGCACCGGAGTGGTAAACCCGTAATGCGCCCAATTCATACTGTCCAGGCGTATAGCCCCTAGTTTCTTTGTAAGAGGGGTGTGAAATTTTGCCTCTGGGTCTATATCATTACTCCCGAAGCTTAGTGCGGTTACCCACTCTTTTGTACGTACGCCCTCTGCGGTAGTGAGGGTGTACCCTGCAAGGGGGGTTCGTGTCGTGGGCTGGGGTATTTCGGCTGCCGAACGGATGATCTCAAATAAAGGGCGGTTAAGACCCTGCGCACTATCGGTAATTTTTTCAAACGAACGGAGAATACGGCTGTTTTCTTCGGCTTCATAGGTGGCAATTTTTGCCATGCGGCGCATACTTCGTTGGTGTTTATGACGATGCCACCAGGAAGCTCCTTCGGGGAGGCGAGAGTTTTCGTGAGGATCGTGGGAGTATTCTGGTGTTTGCATATGTTTTCTTGATATGGGTGTACTTGGTCTACAGTATAACCTAATATATCATAAAATATAAAAAAGTCAATTATTTGGGTGGTAGAGGGCGACGACTTGAGGTTTACAATGAAAGCGCCCACCGGACGCCTCACCTCCCGAAGGAGAGGGCGCCTGGTGGGCATAGTACGATGATGCAGGGAGCGAGTGTCATCAGTGGTCTTCGCACCGGAAGTGCTCATAGGCGAACGACCCAAACTCCCAATGTGTGTAGACGGCTTGCTTTCCACAGATGTCACACTTGATAGCACGGTGCTCGGCACACAGGTGGTCATCACCATTCGCCGGGTTCGTGCAGTAACCGTCTGTTGCTGGAAAGCGAACGTGGTCGTTGTAGATACACCGCCCCGCCTCTTTTTGAGCCTCAACTTGCGTAGCGCGAAGGTCAGCAAAATACTGACTCATTGCACGTTCACACGCAGGGTTCTTGCAGAAGAAGACATCCAGCGTGGATGTCCCGCTGCCGCTCCGCCAGCCGCAGTTGTTGCACACGGCCATCGGGGGAAGGTAGACCCCCTCATCAAGGAGGGGGCTGCTTTGACGGAGCTTCAGCTCGGGAATGTCCTCTTGTGCGTTGATCCAGCCGGATACTTGGTCGCAGCGTGCCTTTTGCGCAAGGCGCTCGACAAAAGCGACAAGGCGCTTTCGCAACGAGGCCTCATCGAGGGCGTCAGTCTCGAAAAACTCCTCGGTATATCTTTGAATCTGTTTTGACATATCGTGACGGTGCTTGTGGTTGCACCTCCCACGCATGATAAGCCTAGCCATGATGCTCCCTAGTTGTTAAGAGGGGTGTGACCCCCCTCGCGTCATCGAATAATAAAATAATACCACAAAATCTATATTAAGTCAATGCTTGGCGGGCTGTGGCAGGGCAGGTGTGGAGCTATTACGTGCGATGGCCAAGCTAATGAGGCGAGGCTATATGTTGACAAAATAGCATAAGTGTGATAATATCTTTTTAGTTATCGAACTAAAATAAAAATAATCAAGGTAAGTAAAAATGCCGGAAAAAACACCCCGCGAAGTAGGCGAAGAGGCAAAAGTTATATATGCCAAGCATAAAGATATAGCAAATCAAATTGATTTGAAGGATCGATATATGTTTCAGAATACCTGGGACGCTGTATCAAGTGACCGTAATCTTAAATCGATCGAACAAGATCCGAATCCTGACTCTGTAGACCCTACTGGCAAGGCGAGGGAGCGCTATGCTCGCGAGAGGGATCGCTCTGTAAGTAATATTGGCCCTTTAGCACTTGAAAAGGCTCACCTCGAGATTGCTTCTGACGCAAATATCTTTGAGGCGCAACAGCACCTCGAAGATAATAGCGCTCAGTATCATGACTTGGCGGTGCATGAGGCTGCGCTGGATGGTGTGAAGGTTACTGTCGCCAAATCTGAAGAGTCTGATGAAGAGAAGGCTTACGCCTAGTACTAAATTGACTTAATGAAAAATAGAGACTAACTTAGTGGCGGTCGTGGCCGGATATCGGCCTTCGGCCTCCGCCGCTTGCTTGGCAAAAAAATACCTGCGCTGCGCTTTGCCGTCCCGGCGATCTCGCTCACCTGAAGGTTCGCACGGAGATCACTGGTTCTCGATATATTCGATTCGCCACGAAAAAAGCTTATCCTTTCGGATAAGCTTTTTTCGTGGCGGG
>DODJ01000006.1:895-1095 GCA_003545655.1 Candidatus Saccharimonadota bacterium | reverse complement strand
CCAGCTTCACTACGAGCCCTCGTGTGTCGCTCCCCGCGGGGAACTGTGCCTAAGCTCGTACAATAGTAGCATTTTTACCCCTTATATGCAACAGGTAGATATGCTAAGACTATTTTGCTCTAAACCTGCGAGTGAGGTATACTTATTCAAGTAACCTAGGGGGCATCGCACGCCGTTATAGCTCAGTTGGTAGAGCGGCG
>DODJ01000006.1:0-559 GCA_003545655.1 Candidatus Saccharimonadota bacterium | reverse complement strand
GTAAAGCGTAGGTCTCCGGTTCAAGCCCGGATAACGGCTCCATATTTTTTATGCAACACACCATTACAACAGCCTTTAAAGAACTTATCACTAACCGATACCTGACGGTATTGAGTAGTATTCTTGTTCTCCTTGCGGTGGCCTTTGTCGTATACATTATTATTGCTGTACGCCCAAGCGAGCTGCAGTTGGTAACGCACTATACCGCCTTTGGGGTGACACACCTTTACCGCGACCAATGGTTTTATCTGTTTACTTTCGGAATATTTGCCCTGATGGTGGCGTTTTTCCATATTGCTTTGGCGGTAAAGATATATCTTACCAAGGGTCATCCGTTGGCAATTATGGTTGCGTGGCTTGGTATTGGTATTATTGTCTTCGCTTGGATTACGGCGTTGTCGCTTATTAACGTGTGGTCACCAGTGTAAGGGTACATTTCGTGAACCTTCCTCCGGATTTCGAACTTCCCCTTGGCAAACGTACACGCTTTTATCGTCTTTTCGAGATGCTTCCAGCGGTGCTTAGTTATGGGGCGTTTATTCTCCTTATCATCTTGTCG
>DODJ01000048.1:987-5501 GCA_003545655.1 Candidatus Saccharimonadota bacterium | reverse complement strand
AGTGCTCAGGCGCGTATTGATGCTAACGATGTCAAAGCAGGTGTGTATAGTGCCACTCGCGAAGAAGTAGAAGGCCTAAGTGCACAGCTTACCGAAGCAAAGACAGTACTTGACCAGGACGTGAGTTATGCAAATTTCCTTATCGCTTTAGGGCAGGCCACCCCTCAAAACACAGTCCTTAATGAGCTTACGCTCGACAACTCACACTTTAACGGCACGCCCTTCGAGCTAAAAGGCTTCGCAAAAACAGATTCTGACGCAGCAGCCCTTGGAAATCAGCTCAAGTCTACAACTCAGCTATTTACATCGGTAGATATTCAATCCACCTCTTCCGAGGGGGGTATACCTGAATATCCAATCGTCGTCACCATGAGCGTTACCCTTAATAAAACAGGGGGGCTATAGGTATGAACAAAGAGCGAAAAGGGTTTACTCCACAAAAAATGCGTGCGCTACTTAGTGTTATGCTCGTACTAGTTACCCTTGGAAGCGGGGCACTATTCTACTATGCGCTTGGTGAAACACGTAAATACGGAACCGAGGTGAACCATCGGCTACTTGATGCAGACGCGAGCTACGAACAGCTCAGTAGCCTTCAGGCCTTAAAAACCCAGCTTACTGAAAGCGAGACACTTGTCGGTAAAGCAAACCAACTATTTGCTACGCCAGATAATTATCAAGCAGAGGCACTTGCTGCAGTACGCAACTACGCAACCGTAGCTGGTTTATCCATTACTAACACCCGCTTCGCGGACGCGGAAGATGGATCAAAGACAATTGTCATTTCATTCAATGAGGGCTCGGTAACGTACGATAAGCTTATTTACTTCCTTCAGAATGTTGAAGAGAATGTACCAAAACTGCAAGTAACTTCACTGCCCGTAAGTCATATTACCGGTGGTGATAGTAACAGCATTAAGGTTGGCGATATTACTATAAAGATATATGTGAGGTAATCCCATGAGTAAACCATCTTCCCCCTCCCTCTCTCTTAAACCGCTTGCAACCCTGTTTAGCAAGTTCCATATGACCCTCTTTTTCGTAGTGATGATTGGGTGTCTTGCCGTGGCGGTCTTATTAATTAACGACATGCTTGTCAACAGCCCGCCAGATGACACCTACGTATCTCCGATCACCCCTGGTACTATTGACCAAGCAACGCTCGATCGCATTCAAGCACTTCACAATAGCAACCAGCCTTCGTCGGGAGTTGTCCTTCCAGAGGGCAGGGTGAACGCTTTCGGCGAGTAGCGCAATTTGGCAAAACCGCTTATACTAAACATACGATGTTAGTACTTGGCTCTCGATTACTTCGCACACCCGTCATGAGTCTTCAGACGGGCGGAAGGCTTGCGTACATCGAGAAGCCTATTATTAATCCGGCTAATCTACATATAGCAGCCTACGAGATAGATGGAGCATTACTAACCGAAAAACCATCTTTTTTACGTACAGCAGATATTCGTGAATACGGTCGACTTGGAATGATTATTGATAGCACCGACGAAATTATCGGACTCCATGACGTTATACAGATTGAAAAACTATACACCCTTAACTTCCCTCTCATCGGTATGACGGTTATTGACGAGCATAAACGCAAATTGGGTAAAGTGGACGACTACACAGTAGACACCGACTCATTTACAATTCAGCAAATTAATGTACGTCGAGGTATCTTCGGCGCATTCAATGACACGGGGTTCCTTATACATCGTTCGCAAATTATTGAGATAAACGACTCAGCTATTGTCGTAAAATCAGCGACAAAGAAAACAGTGGAGCCTGTTATGAATACACTGCGCACAGAATTTGTTAATCCCTTTAGAAACTCAAAACCAGCACAACACCCGGAGCCAGAGAGTTAATCTGAATACTCAGTGTCCTCTGCCATAACCGAGCGTATTAAGTCGTAATTGAAACCTTGCCGTGCAAGATAGGCGATAAGTTTCTGTTTGTCGTCATACCGAGTCTTCTTTTTTTCGTACACTTTTCTTAGTTCGCCCTCGTCACTCCGTTCAGTATGTGTAAAGGCGAGGTCTATGCTATTCGCTTCTACGCCCTTCGCTTGTAGCTCTGCACGAAGTTTCTTCGCACTCACCCCTTTACGGACATTACGGTTTTCCACCCAAAATACCGCAAACCGCTCATCGTTGACGTGGTTTTTTTCGATAAGCCTATCAAATACCCTTGTGGTTATTTCTGGTGCTACGCCTTCGCGCATAGCACCAGTTTTTGTGCGTACAGGGCGTGTTTTGCGATACAGATACTCACGCATCTCCTTGCGACTCCGTGGCCGTATCAGTGCGTATTCTAAACTGCGTGCGTACAGCTTGCTGAACTGCCCCTCGGTTTCGATCTCGTGCAGCACCTGTTCTTCATACTCTACGCCGGTTCTAATACCAAGCTCAAGAACCTGCAGGGCATCTAATGAAAAACGATATACCCCATCAACAAACACATTCACCCGGTTGGGGTTCTTTATTTGGGTTTTGAGGGCGGTAATTTTCATTCAGTAGCTTCGGCTACCGCTACCTTTTTTCGCACTTCCTTTTCAATTTCTTCAAGCACTGGCTTGTTATCGGCTAGGTATTGTTTGGCGGCTTCGCGGCCTTGTCCAATTTTGCCATCTTTATAGTCGAACCAGGCACCACTCTTACCTACAACCCCGTGTTGTACCGCAAGATCGAGTACGTCGCCCGTCCTAGAGATACCCTCGTTGTACATAATATCGAACTCAGCTGCACGGAACGGCGGAGCAATCTTGTTCTTTACGATCTTTACCTTCGTTCGGTTACCAATTATGTCTTCACCCGATTTTATCTGCCCAGTTCGACGAATATCCATACGCACCGACGCATAGAACTTAAGAGCATTACCACCAGTGGTTGTTTCGGGGTTACCGAACATTACGCCAATCTTCATACGAATCTGGTTAATAAATACGACAATGGTTTTGCTTTTATTAATAATACCCGTGAGCTTACGAAGCGCCTGACTCATAAGACGAGCTTGAAGCCCCATGTGACTATCACCCATTTCACCCTCAATCTCGGCTTGAGGTACAAGTGCAGCAACCGAGTCGACCACAACGAGATCAACCGCATTTGAACGGACAAGTGTTTCTACAATCTCTAAGGCTTGTTCGCCGTTATCCGGCTGAGCAACAAGTAGATTGTCAGTGTCAACACCAAGACGGCGGGCATAGGCAGGGTCGAGTGCGTGCTCGGCGTCTACGAATGCGGCTGTGCCACCCTTTTTTTGGATTTCTGCAATGGCATGCAAAGTAAGCGTGGTCTTACCAGATGACTCAGGGCCATAAATTTCTACAATACGGCCTTTAGGGTAACCGCCCCCTAGGGCAAGGTCGAGGCTAAGCGCACCGGCACTAATAAGTTCGACATCTACCGTTGTAGAATCGCCCAAGCGGCGAATAGCGCCGTCACCAAACTGTTTGTTAATTTGCTCTTGCGCGAGCCCAAGCGCTTTTAGTTTTGCATCTGAAGCGGTGTTTGATGGGGTTGTGCTTGCCTTGGTAGTAGCGGCCGTGTCAGTTTTCTTAGTTGCCATAATTCCCTCTCTTTCTCTCTATCTATTATACGCAGACGATTCTTAATTTGCTATAATATCTAGAGATGAAATCTTCACGTGGCTTTACTATTGTAGAATTACTTATCGTTGTTGTTATCCTTGCTGGTGCGAGTGTTCTTTTCTTTGTGCAAAAATCCCAGGTAGAATCGGCGGCACGCGACACCGCCCGCAAAACGGCTATCAACGCCATGTATTATGGCTTAGAAGAAGTGTACTATAAGCAAAACCAAGCATATCCCCGCACTATTACTAGCGAAATACTACCATCGGTTGACCCAGATCTATTCACCGACCCGAATGACGTACGGATAAACGAAAGTGATAGTAACTACCGCTACGAAGGAACGAACTGTAGTGGAGACACGTGTAAAAGCTATACACTTCGCACCATCCTCGAGAACGAAGCCGACTTTATTAAAGAAAGTCGTAATGATTAATTAGTTATCATCTACAGGACGGCCATTCTTAAAGGCTTCAACTGCATTATTTAAACGAGCGATATGTTCTTTGGGGTTTGCCACATAGCTAAACCGATAGGTTGTCTCATCACCCTCGGTGCTAAGCCGTATGTCACCATAGTTAAAGAGTGACTGGATAATACCATGCTTCGTATAGCTTGCGTCTTCGATATTTGCAAGGCTTACTGTTTGCTCGTGATGAGAGAACAAGCTATGTTGAATTTCCTGAATGACGCTTTCGTTGGTGAGGAAAAACTTATTATGCGTATACACGTAGTACACAATAAACATACCCAGTCCAATAAGGACGGCAAATAATAATAGGAAGACACTCACTGCACCAGTATTTGCCAAAGCACCAGTAAGGTTTACTTTAGCAATAATATCCGAGTAGCTCACAAGCACCATGAACACCATAGCAAGAAGAAGCGTCCCAACAGCAAGCGGTATAATAAGGCCAATAGG
>DODJ01000048.1:0-565 GCA_003545655.1 Candidatus Saccharimonadota bacterium | reverse complement strand
CTAATAACTGGTTGTTCGGGGGTGTGGGCGCGAGAAACGTGCACCACCGTTGGTTGTGGCGTGGGAGGGTGCGCATAGAGTGGCCTTCCCTGCGCATCGTAGGCGACAGGCTGCGGAGTATCAGGCGTATCTTGTGACGAAGGTGTTGGGTTCATACCCCTATTATACCAATTCTTCCGGAGGATATTCGTGTTGCTTTCCAAGGTGCTTATACGCACGAACTGTTGCGCGGCGCCCCCTTGGGGTGCGCTCTATAAGGCCAATTTGTAGCAAGTACGGCTCGTAAAAGTCTTCAATTGTACTCGTTTCGTCACCCGTTAGCGCAGCAAGGGTAGTAAGCCCCACTGGCTGCGTGCCATACATATCTACCATCTGCGTAAGAAGGTTACGATCACCCGAGTCAAGGCCAAGCTCGTCAATTTCAAGCAAGGACAACGCTTTAGTAGTGACTGTCGTGTCAATAATGCCATCGCCGTTCACGTCGGCATAGTCACGCACTCGCTTTAAAAGGCGATTTGCGATACGCGGGGTAAGGCGAGCACGAGTAGAAAGAACCGTGGCGGCA
>DODJ01000067.1 GCA_003545655.1 Candidatus Saccharimonadota bacterium | reverse complement strand
CTCCACTTGCTATTGCGGTAACACGCTACTACAGCAATGATTACGTCGCAATAGCAGAAGGCGGCGAAGTGGTGGTACTTATGGGATCGTACCCTGGCTCTAGCGATCAGGATGCTTCAAGTTTGAAGGAGCGCTCTACTATTGCGTTGCAAGCCCCTATTACAGCGTTGAGCTTTAGTCCCGAGGGCGACTTTATGGTAGCGCAGTCTAGCGATGCCTATCTAAGTTACGAGCTTGAACATCTGCGTATAGCCACGGGAACGGTAGCACCGAATGCAGACGGTGTGACTGAGCGCCTGCAGTGGCTTGATGAGGCGCACCTGTGGAGCGGCGTTGGCCAAGGCTTAGTTATGCGCGACTTTAACGGCATTAACGCTCATCAAATTATGCATATCACTCCAGGCTTCGACGCCAGCCTAAGCCAGAATGGGCGGTTCTTCTATGGCGTTCATAAAACTGACGCTGGGTATATTTTCCAGCGGGTTACGATGGTACTGTAAGCCCTAGGCGCCAAATAGTCGTTCAAAGAGTGTCGGTGATGCGCCGGGTATGGAGGCTTCTTCGGTTGCATCGCTTGTATTGGTTGGCGCGGGGGCGGCCTCTGCGGGGTCGGGGCTGACTTGTTCGGCGGTAACCAAAAGGCGGTCGATAGCTGTACCTAAGGGGGTGCAGGTAATAAGGGTAAGCACAGGTTTGTCGGTTGGATAGACAAGCTTGCTTACTTCAGTTGGCTTTACGACCTCTGTTTTCGTAACGACATAGGTATAGCGCGTCCCCTCGTAGTTGGCGTATATGGTATCGCCAGGCACGAGCTTATCAAGCTGTGCAAAAATAAACTTATAATCACCCGGGTCGAAAAGGTCATTACTACTATGCCCTGACAGTACAGTGTTGCCTATTTCTCCGGGGTGGCTATTAGCGCCGGGTATAGCAAAGTGAGCAACCCCTTTTTCCATGGCGGCCATTTGCGAGTCGTTATCAGGTCCAATACCATATATTGCTGGCACATCAACATTTATTTTAGGAATAATAAGTTTAGGCTCGGGGCTTACTGCGGTGCTTCCTGTGGGGTCGATAACAATATTTTGAGGATCAATGGCACCCGGTGATATATACGCACTGACCGAAGCAATAAACACTCGGTTGTATTGGATAAATACAAAAATAAGCACCACAACAAGCGCGGCGGCAATGGGCATAAAGTGTCGGCTTTTTCGTATCTTCCCTGCTCGCTCTTTTACGTTTGTAAGAAGTTTTTGCCTAAGCTCTGATAGCGCCTGCTCTTTCGAGAGCGATTCGTTTGTGGCCTGAAGGTCGGTTTGCTGTGCGAAGTAGCCTTGTTGGGGGGCGCTTGCTGTGTGTTGGGCTATCGAGGGGCTGTTTCTCGTCGCTTCTTGCTGTTTATAGTAGCCCTCGTAATAGCGTTGGTAGTATTGTTGCCATGCAGAGTGATACGCCTTCCATTGGTCGGCCTGGGGCTCGGGGTTTGGCGTATGGGTTCGCTCGTACGGGCTCGGGTCTTCAGCCACACTCGATGGTGTCGCAACAGGATTATCGCCGTAGAGCGCACTAATTTGTGAACGTAAAACATTCGTCGCTGCTTGCTGAGACGCGGCGTCTTGTGTGGGTTGGGGGGTGTGTTGCTGGGGGGGCTGCGGCAATCCTCCACCCTGATTGCGTTGTTCTTCTGGATGCATAGCTGTATTCTTACTCTATTTTATTGTACAATACTTTAGATGTAAGGGCGAGTGGCGGAATCGGTAGACGCGCTAGACTCAAAATCTGGTTCCAGCAATGGAGTGAGGGTTCAAGTCCCTCCTCGCCCACCAGCTACGAATTTTGGCTCCGCTGTAATGATTGAAGAAACCCTGCAGGAATTGGCGGGGTATTTTTTATATCTCTAATCGGCGTAGTAGATAGAGACTCATCAGTTGCCTCTGTAAGCGTAGGTTCTTCGGTAGTACTAGGTGGTGCTTTCTTGGGTATTTCGATTAAACGCCCAGGGATGGTACCGGTTTTATATAGGAACATAGTGGCGATCTCTTCAATTGTTGGCGTAACTGCAAGTTTACCTAGGTGCACTGTTGTTGGTGCAATTGACTCAGCCCACTCAAGCGTTGTGCTAGATGTGAAAAATACGTCCATAGAAAGAAGCGATACGTGGGGTTGGTAGTCGGGTGAGATGGTTTTACCCATGCGTCGCATATATTCTTTATGCTCATTAAGGAGGATATTATCGGGGTCATTAAGCATAAGCGCGAGGCTTTTTCTTGACATTTTTCTGCCGATAAAAGTAACTCTTGATACTTCAAGGGTAATGTCTTTCATACTAGCCTCAGGAAAAGGTCGCAATACATACGCAAGAGGGGTGGATTTTTCTCGGTTAATCATTGTGCTTTTAGGGTTTGCGTGACTCTTCTGGATAATTGTTGCACCAAGCAAGGGGCGATGCTGTATAGTAGCATCGGGAAAAAGACTAGAGGCTTGTTCATAGCCTCGTAGTTGTGCCGCGGTCTCAGGGGCCACTGGGCGGTATGCGCGTATATCGGGTATTTTCACTACGAGCTTATTATAACATTTTATTAAATAAAATCAACGAATCCATCTTCACGGACAATGTGTGTCTAGGCGGTAATCGCCGTTGCCGCCGCCTCAAGCGGCTTCCCCGGGTTCCATAGCCAGTAGCTAGCAATCTTTGCCGCCGTATCACCTCGCCAAATTGCCATTGGGCTTTCCCAGGGGGTGGTCACCACCTCGCCCTCGTGTGCAATAAGCAACTGCTCGCGGTGAAGGACCGCAATGGCAACGGGGTACGTAATGGTGAACTTATGGAGCGCCTCAACAAGGTTTGTTAGTTGCATACTAAATGTGAGAACTTTAGGATAATAGACCGATTGAAAGAGTTTTTGGAGTTGTGCGAATGAGACCACAAGGAGGGTGTGGGGTCGGTCAATAAGGAGCCCGGCGCTGTTTTTTACTAGGTCGACCGCATCGCGCGTCACCACGAGCTGCCCCGAGTACTCTTGGATAAATTGCTCGTATAGAATGGCTGTTTCACTGCTACGCCCAGCATCACCGATCATTAAAACACCCTGCGCCCAGGCGGCAATGGTATGAAGCTCGGGTGCAGCTTCTTTACTTAGGCTTCCCGAGGGATTGGTTGGCGCAAAAAGTGCGTCTGTGATCGCAGCGGGAATGGTTTTACGGAGAATGTCGGGTAATACGACGCGAAGCTCCCCTACTCCAGCATTTTTGGCAACACTGTACGCTTCGGCTACGCCAGCGAATCCAAGCTTATTGCCCCCGAGTATACCAAGCTTACCCGCCATGCCCCGTTGCTCAGGCTTATTCCATTCAATATCTGGGAAAAGCGGCGTATCGGGGGATTGTTTTTTCCAATAGGTGTAGTCCATAGGGCTATGCTACTAGTTCGATGCTTACTGGGCAGTGGTCGG
>DODJ01000004.1 GCA_003545655.1 Candidatus Saccharimonadota bacterium | reverse complement strand
GCCAACTGCGCCAATGCCCCAAACTTGCCCCTATTCTAACAGAAAATCACCTCCTTTTACAGAGGCGATTTTGTGCTGCTGCGCGCCCACCCGGGGCGGCGATGTTCGGATATGTTTGTTTCATCAGCGCTTGGAGACTGCCCCATGCGCATCAGCATAGTCATAGTATGCACCTACAGTGACAAAAACACAAGCACTTTAGGCGCGCTCAACCAGCGCAGTGAATTCGTCTTCGGTAAGAATAGTGGTACCATATTTCTCGGCCTTTGCGAGCTTACTTGCGCCCACTTTACCACCCGCCACAAGATAGGTTGTATCTTTCGCAACTGACGTCTGGAATGTTCCGCCCAGCTCCCTAATGTGATCCGCGGCTTCATCACGCGACATCGATTGCAGTGTACCAGTAACGACAAAACTCTTACCTACCAGCCCACCCGTTTTTTGTGTATAGTACGGCACCACACCAAGCTCGGTGAACTTCTCAAGTAGACGAAGGTTATCGCTGTCTACAAACCAGCCGTAAATAGATTCAGCCACTACCTTGCCCACTCCTTCAACCTGCATTAGGTCGTCCAAACTCGCTTCTTTTAACGCGGCGATTGAGGTGAACCTATTTGCAAGGTCGATGGCAGTCTGCGCACCGACATGGCGAATTCCAAGCGCAAGTATAAACCGTTCTAATGCTGGAGTCTTTGCCGCCTGAATTGCATCGTACAGCTTTTTTGCAGAAACATCAGCAAACCTGTCAAGCGCCCGAATATCTTCAAGGCGTAGCGCATAAATATCGGCAATATCCTTCACTAAACCAGCATCTACAAGAGCAACGACATTTTTTTCGCCCAATGTGTCAATATCCAACGCCTGACGACTGGCGTAGTATTCAAGTGCCCGCTTGAGTAATAGCTCACTTGAAGCACCTTTAACTCGATAGACCACATCGTCGCCCTGACGTTCAAACTCGAGTTCAGGATACTGCTCTTTTAAGGCCGTCTCGTAGTCAAATACTCGCGCCTGCTTGGGGCGAAGCTCGCGTACAACACTCTCTACCTGCGGAATAATATCTCCCGCTTTAAATATCACTACCGTATCGCCAATACGAATATCCTTGCGAGCAATCTCATCCGCATTATGGAGACTTGCATGCTGGACGGTAGTACCAGCAACTTGAACCGGATCAAAAACCGCAACGGGTGTTGCCGCACCAGTACGGCCAATACTTATTACAATATCTTTTACGGTGGTTGTCGCTTGTTCGGCGGCATATTTATAAGCAACAGCAGCACGTGGCTGCTTCCCTACCACCCCTAATGCCATAAATTGCGCGCGGTCATTCACCTTTACCACAAGCCCGTCGGTGTTAAACGGAAGCTCATGGCGCGCAGTATCCCAGTAATGCACGAACTGCATTACTTCATCGAGCGACGTAAACACCGTAGCCTGTACATTGCGCCGCAAACCAAGTTCGCTTATGTACTCGTACGCTTGCATATTAGTAGTAATCTCAGATGGATCGTCACGAATGAGATCATAGGCTATAAACGTGAGAGGGCGACTTGCGACAAGCTTGGGGTCAAGCTGGCGTATAGTCCCAGCGGCAAGATTACGAGGATTAGCAAATTCGGGCTTGCCAGCCGCTCGCTGTGCCTCATTAAGGCGCACAAAATCCTCCTTTAGCATTACTATCTCGCCACGCACTTCAGTCCTGCCTTCGGTAAGTCGCTTTGTTTTGCTCGTTTCACGGAGACGAAGAGGAACGTTTTGGATTGTGCGTACATTATTCGTTACATCTTCCCCAATGAAGCTATCGCCCCTAGTAACTGCCTGGCTAAGTACCCCATCCTCATAAATAAGCGCACAAGCAAGGCCGTCCATTTTTATATCGGCAAAGAATTCGTGTCGCGCCCCAGGCAAAAGCTTATCCATACGCACAACCCACGCTTTAACTTCGCTCACATCAAACACGTCATTCAGGCTTAGCATGCGACTACGGTGCTGTACTTTTTTAAAACCCCCCTGTAATTCGTTCCCTACCCGTTGGCTTGGGCTATCAGCTGTAATAAGTTCGGGATTTTCCGCTTCAATTGCCTTAAGCTCCACCATAAGACTGTCGTACACCGCGTCTGAAACAGTCGGAGCATCAAGCACATGGTACTCATAACTATACTGGAGTAAGAGTCGTTTCAATTCGCTATACCTATAGGAACTACTCTGCGACATAGTCAACTACCCTTCGATACAGCAAATACACATACACTGATGTCCATATAACGGTAAGTGCGCTAAGAATTACGAGCAATATTGGAATAACGGGGATCCATTCTATTTGCGGCCATATCGACTTGAGCCAGATATCAAGTGCGATAAACGGTATAAGCACTACTGCCCACGTTATGAGAATAACGAGCACCATCCATAGCATTCGCAAAAGTAGTTTTATGCGTCGTCCGAATATAATATCGGCCGAGCTTTTCAGCGCCTTTACTGGGTACATGCCCGGTAGGGTAATAATCACCAAAGCGAATAAACTACTGGATACCCAATACAACGAAAGAAGTGTAAGTAAGCCGGCAGCGATCCAAAAAAGCATTGCCTCTACCCCACCGTCGAGTATGCCAGTCGAAGCTGCGGCAGCATATCCAATAGCCGCCAAAGCAACGGGAATAAGCTGCACTAACATAATCACAACTACTACTATGCTAGCGAAAATCGGTGCACCCGCACTATATAACCCGTCACGTAGCTTTACCGAATGCCCCGCCATTCGGTTACGAAGTAGCCAAACTACCGTTAGCCATACCATCAACGTGAGAAGCACCGCAAATAGCTGCTGCGCTTCAGTAAGTTCAACCCCTAACCCGCTCGTCATTACAGAAAGAAATAGTGCGCCTACTTGACTTACAGCGTCCCAATCACCACCAAACGCTTCGCCGCCGAGCTCTTGCATTGTCGCGCTTAGGTCAGCATACACTGCCTGTGAGCTAAGCCCTACAAGGAGCCCGTAGAGCACCACGTATATAACCGCCAAGGGTAAAAAAAGCCGCCAGTTCCGCCCTACTGTTTGGAATACACTATGCGTAAAAGCAATATTCCCCGGTAGTACTATTGGTCGCACATAGTCACGACGTCGCGTGCGGCGAAAACTACGATGGGGTCGACGCTCGCGATAGTCAGCTAGCCACTTAGTGTATGTAGCCCATCTTTTTGAAACCCAATGCCTACCTGGCTGCTTCTTAGAACTTCGCGGCATTTTCACGCAGCCTCTTTATGCGATCTTCAAGTGGGGGATGCGAGCTAAATAATTTAGAGAAGAAACTTGGTTTAAGGGGGTCACTAATGAAAAGCTGCGCAGTTGCCGATTGTTGCTTTTTCATTGGCTTACCATACGACTTTAGCTTTTCAAGTGCGCTTGCCATGCCGTCCGAATCTCGGATAGTCATAGCACCTGATGCATCGGCAAGGTACTCGCGCTGTCGACTAATGGCCATTTGTACAATTGCGGCAATGATCGGTGCAAGAATAATCACCACCAGGCCAATAACAAGCGCCCATGGGCTATTATTTTCACGACGACCGAAAATAAGTGTATTCATAACGATATCTGAAAGAAGACCGATAGCACTTACCAGCCCGAAAGCAATCATACTTACCCGAATGTCGTAGTTTTGTACATGCCCCATTTCATGGGCCATCACCGCATTAAGTTCGCGATCATCCATGATATCGA
>DODJ01000020.1 GCA_003545655.1 Candidatus Saccharimonadota bacterium | reverse complement strand
CTATCAAGTTGGTCGCGCATAACATTAAGCAGTAAGCTGTAGCGAGGTTGTACGACGTCAACGAATTTTACAGCGTGGGCTTCATCAAGTTCTAAAACAGCGATATCTGCCCGTAGCTTTCCTGTAGCTGTGATGTCGCCAAGAAGTGCCGCAGCAACGCCACGAACGAAGTTGCTTCCGGTGCGGTTGGTAAATACGGTAAGTCCTTGGCTTTCAAGAAGCTGTACAACCATTTTCGTGGTAGTGGTTTTTCCGTTCGTACCACTGATAATCACGACACCTTTTGGAAGCTGCGCCAGTGTATTCGGCACAAAAGAGGGGTCAATCTTCTCTACAAATAACCCCGGTAGCGCCGAACCGCCACCCCTAAGCCGGGCAGCGTAGCGAACGGCCTTTCCAAGTAGAACAGTAAATGGTGATGACATATAGATATAGTATAGCCTACATTCTTGCGTGAAACTGCTATAATAATGATATGTTTTTGGTGGGTCTTGTCTCATGGTGGTATGGAAAAGGGTGGCTTACCCATTTACATAAGGTAGGCGATCGGCTTTTAGGCACGCTCGATTTTTTCTCGGTCGGGCAATTAGCCTCGACATTGTTTGCACCGTTTCGGCAAATATCTGCGGGTACAAGTGGTGATGCTTCACTTGGGGGGAAGGTCCGTGCATTATTTGACCAACTCCTTTCACGTGCTATAGGGGCGCTCATACGCGGAACAACTATCCTCATCGGTAGCATTGCTATTGTGCTCCAAGCACTATACGATGGTATCGTGCTTGTATTGTGGTGGCTTGTGCCGCTTTTTCCTATAGTTGGGTTTATTCTAATGGCGATAGGGTGGGTACCTACATGGCAGTAAAACTGTTCAATTGGCATAGTCGTCGCGCACAGCTTTCGCGGTATGGCCGTCATATTAGCACTTGGGTAACGCTTATAGAATTTTCGGTAGTACTTCTTATTGGGCTTGGCATTGGCGGGCTACTCTTGGGGCTTTCAGTAGGGTGGGCACTTATTGGCGTAATGGCGGTACCGCTTATGGTGGCGTACTGGTATTGGTATGAGCTCCATATGGTTCCTAGGGAAGAAGACACCCATACTATTGATGCACGGATGGATAGCGACCTTTTAGCACTTCTTGGTTCTCAACCTACCCCCAAAGACATTGCCTTGGCACTATTAAAAGTGAATAGTGGGGTGTTCTTTGACGTGCGGTTTGGAGTTGGTGGAAGGTTTCTTAAAGAGGTGGCCTCCGAGAACCGTGAGGATACGCCAGTTATTTTTGAGGAAGCCTTACGTATTGCAAGCCAACTAGATGGTCGAGTGAGTGGCGGGGTGATTATTGTTGCAATGGTGCGTCAGCTTTCAGCTCGCGATACATTGTTAGGGCATTTACAGCTTACCGAAGAAGATCTTATGCGCGGTGTAAAGTGGTATCACTATCTTGACGAGATGATACAGCAGCGCGGCAAGCGAAAACGTTCTGGAGGAATTGGGCGAGACTGGTCGTTTGGTTGGATCCCTACGTTGTCTCATTTCGGGGTGAATATTTCCACCAGCGGTACAGTGTCGCGCGGTGAAGTGCGCCCGGAACTGGTAGAGCAACTAATGGGAACGTTAGGTTCAGGCGGCGGGACGATTGCTCTTGTAGGCCGTGATGGTGTAGGCAAAACCGAGCTGGTATATGAGCTTGCCGCCAAGCTTATAGGGCCCGACACAAAAACACCGAAAGACTTGTGGTATCAACAGATATTTATGCTTGATGCGTCGCGCCTCCTTTCAGTGGGCGGCCAGCGCGGCAGGGTAGAACAGCTTGTTAGCACAGTTCTTGGCGAGGCCTATGCGGCAAAAAATGTTATCGTCTGTTTTGATAATGCCGAGCTGTTTTTTGAAGAGGGTGTTGGGTCGGTAGATATTACATCGCAACTACTGCCTATTGTCGAGGCGGGTCGTTTACGGATGATCTTAGCTATTAACGAGCAAAAGTTTCTCAGTATTAGTAAACGTACGCCAGCGCTCGTTGCGGCGATGAACAAAGTAATGGTGGCGCCGACCGATGAATCGGATACGATGAAGGTGCTTGAAGATCACATTCCAGGCGTTGAGTATAAGCGCAAGGTGACCTACATGTATCAAGCATTAAAAGAAACCTATAGTTTAAGCCAACGCTATGTCTATGATCTTGCGATGCCAGGCCAAGCGGTACGGCTAATGGAGCAGGCGGCTGAGTATGCTGATAATGGGTTGGTTACTTCGCGTTCAGTACAGCTTGCTGTCGAGCGGGCTACCGGTATAAAAGCGGGTACGGCAGATGATGTTGCTGAAAAAGAAACCCTTCTTAACTTGGAAGGCCTTTTGCACCAACGTATGATTGGTCAAGAACGGGCTATTCAGGTGGTGTCGGACGCACTGCGCCGGGCGCGTTCGGGCGTACGTAATCAGGGTCGGCCTGTGGGTACATTTTTGTTCCTTGGTCCAACAGGAGTAGGGAAGACCGAGCTGGCAAAGTCACTTGCTGAAGTGTATTTTGGCGGTGAGGATACGATGATTCGCCTTGATATGAATGAGTTCGTATCGGCTGATGATGTACAGCGGCTAATTGCTGACGGTGCCGATGACCCAGGCAGCCTTACTGCGCAGGTAATGAAGCGGCCGTTTAGTGTGGTGCTTCTTGATGAAATTGAGAAGGCACACTCAAGTGTTCTTACAACGCTCCTACAGCTACTTGATGAAGGGATACTGCGTGATGTCCGTGGGCGCGAGATTAGTTTCCGTGACTGTGTGGTAATTGCCACGAGCAACGCGGGCGCCGACCGTATTCAAGAGTATATTACCCGCGGGTACGCATTGGCTCAGTTTGAAGAGAACTTTATTAATGAACTTATTGGAAGTCATGTGTTTCACCCCGAATTCTTAAACCGCTTCGACGAAATGGTCGTATTTGGGCCACTAACCAAAGAGCAGCTTTTGAAAGTTGTTGATCTAATGTTAGTTGGGGTAAATAAGAATTTGGCCGGGCAAAAGATTACCGTTTCGGTTTCCGATGATGCTAAGGAATATTTAGTAGAAGCAGGGTATGACCCGCGGCTTGGCGCACGACCAATGCGCCGTGTGGTGCAACGAGCGGTAGAGAACACGGTTGCTAAATTACTTCTGAGTAATGAAGCTGCGCCTGGGAGCACTATTGAGATTACCCGTGATCAGGTTGAAGAAATGCTTTCCAGTCGCTTGAAAGCCGATACGCTTGCTGAAGAAAATAAATAAGCCCCCGAATAGGGGGCTTAGGTATAAATTTGGGGCGAATGAGCGGAATTGAACCGCCGACCTCCTGGACCACAATCAGGCGCTCTAACCAACTGAGCTACATCCGCCATGCTATCGTAAAACAATAGCTATTGTAACAGATTGAGCTTGCAAAAGAAATATGCTACAATATCAACTTATGCGGGCGTCGTATAATGGCTAATATATGTGCCTTCCAAGCATGCGATGAGAGTTCGATTCTCTCCGCCCGCACCAGACGAAGCATTGTAGACGGTTAGAACTTTTCTGGCCGTTTTTTGGTATCATGTAGTTATATGGCTGGCAATTATCCAAACACGTTTTATAGAGTTGCAGTAAAAGCACTCATTAAAAATGACAAAGGTCAGATATTACTTGTAAAAGAAAAATCCGATAAATGGGATCTACCTGGCGGTGGTCTTGACCATGGGGAGGAACCTGAGGACGGAATCAAAAGAGAGATTCAAGAGGAAATAGGCGTTTCGAGCGGTATTTATGTCGGCGGAATTGTAACGCAGAAGTCTTTTTGGCTTGATAGCAAACAGGCCTGGCTAATGTGGATTGTCTATGAAGTTACGCTTGCTAATAAAACTCAATTTATAGCTGGCGATGGTGTAACTGATATTGAGTTTATTGATCCTCGAGTATTTGAAACAAGCACAGACGAGAGGGAGCATTACCTGATAACGTTTAGCTAACCGACTAATGTGGCTCTACCTTTCGCCATAATGCCGCATCAGAGAGATTATACTTAAAGACTTCGGTAATCGAAGTCTTTTTTTGTTATACTTCTGGTTATGAAAAATAACAAAACTACAGGTAAGCCAAGGAACTGGCTCTTGGTATTTATAGCGTCAATGCTTTTAGTGTTTTGTCTTACACTCGTTGTAGTCGCCACGATAAATGTCAATACTTTCGGTTGGTGGAGTATTTTGATAGGACTGAGCGGGTTAACTACTTTTTTCGTAGCAGTCATGTCGATAATTAAAAATGACCCGAGTTGGATTTTGTTAGATCTTATCATACCCGGTTAGAACCTTTCTAACTGTTTTTTGCTATGATAAAACAATGAAGCTCCTTGTACTTATAGGTCCGCCTGCCGTAGGCAAAGCAACCGTCGGTAGAATTATTGCAGAAAAGACGAATTTTAAGCTATTTCACAACCATATGATAATGGACGGAGTTATTGAGCTGTTTGGCGTAGGGACACCCGCCGAAGATACGTTGAGTAAGCTTATACGGTCTGAGGTTATTAAAGAGGCGGCTGAGGCGGGTATAGACTTAATTTTTACCTATGCTTGGAATTTTGGAAGTGAAAAGGGTAAGAATAATATAACAGCATTCAAAGACGTATATGAATCTAGGGGTGGGGAGGTGATCTTCGTGGAACTCGTTGCGCCACTTAAAACTCGCCTTCGAAGAGCTGAGACCCCAGAGCGTAAACGAACGAAAATACATGCGCCAAATGCTAAGCGCGTTGCCTATCTTGATTCAATCTTTACCTACGAAAGCCCGCGACCCTTTTATTTTGATAACTACACGCAAATAGATACAACCAATAGAAGCGCCGAAGATGTGGCGGATGAAATCATCTCGATAGTCGGATCTTGATGCTTGATGGGAACGAAGGTTTGCCATAACGTTTCGTATGACATACAGGGAAAGGCAAATTGGCCTCATAGTATTATTCTCGACTACACGAACACTTTTCGTTAAAGTAGTTCTATGAATACACCGAATATCCCTAAGACACGAAAACAGCCGACAGAAGAAATTCTTCACGGGGTTACACTGAGAGATGACTACCGTTGGTTAGAGGACGTAGCCTTGCCTGAAGTACAATCATGGATGGACGCACAGACTGAACGGACGGATAAATTCCATAAGGTATCTACGCAATATAGCCGATGGCATGATAGGGTTGCTGCGTACATGAAAATTGACCGCGAGGGCCTTCCGACTGTTCGAGGCAAGAAACAGTTTTTTACACGGCAACAGTATAATCAAGATTTTTCGGTACTCTATGTTCGCGAAGGTGATCGCGGTAAAGAGCGCGTGCTGCTCGATTTAAATAAGGCGGATCATACAAACGGAGATTCAATTCTTGAGGCATGGGATCCTTCATACGACGGCACGCTACTTGCGTACTCGGTATCAGAGGGTGGGGCTGAAATAGCTTACCTACACGTTATCAATACGGATACGGGTGAAGACGTAGAGCCAATTATTCCTAACGCCCACTCTGTTTGCTGGAACGATGCGGGTACGGGGTTTTATTATGCCCGTGGGCCAAAGCCAGGTTCAGTTGACGACAATGACATTCGAATGAATACGAAACTTTACTTCCACGCCATAGGTGGGCCATATGAAAACGACCAAATGATTTTTGGAGAGGATAGGCCTAGTGATGATATGCTGTGGGTATCACGGACGGAGGGCGCGCCGTATGCTGTACTATCTGTACGTCAAGAATGGTCTCGTAACGATCTATACCTCATTGATACAGAAACACACGCGGTTACGCCGTTTGTTACGGGAATCGATGCTTCTTTTGACGCATTACCGCTAAAAGACACGGTGCTTATATGGACAAACCACAATGCTAATAATGGTACGCTACTACTCCTCGACGTTGATATGATACACGAAGGCGTAAAGGCAGCCCGCGTTGTTGTTCCTGAATCGGATGCAAACCTTCAGTGGTTCTGGGTTACAAAGTCGCGTATTCTTGTGAAGTATACAGAGGATATTTCCGATATAGTTCGTGTATTTGATTTCAAGGGTAATGAAAAAGGTACGCTTCCTTCTCCCGAGCTCGCTGCCATTGGGCTATCGACAAGCACGGCAAGCGATGTTTTGTATATGGCAGTCCAAACACCCGTAAGCCCAACCGTTACGTACGAAGCGAACGCTGTAACATTGAAGTGTAAAGAAATTCGCACAGTAGAGTCACCACATTCAGCTAGTGAGTATGAGGCGTATATTGAATGGTGTGTAGCAAAAGACGGCACACGGTTGCCGGCACTTATTGCTCACAAAAAAGGTATTGTACGGGATGGAAGTACCCCAACACTGCTCTATGGATATGGGGGGTTTGCCGTCAGTGAGAGTGCGCATTATCTAGGGGCAAACATGGCGTGGCTAGAGGCGGGCGGCATTTTCGTTGACGCGGTTATTCGAGGTGGTGGAGAATATGGAGATGCGTGGCACAGGGCGGGTATCTTGGAGAACAAGCAGGTAAGTTTTGATGATTTTATCGCGCACGCCGAGCACTTAATAGAGGAAGGCATTACAAGTAAAGAACATCTTGGTATATACGGTGGGAGTAACGGTGGGCTTTTGGTAGGAGCGGTAGCTACGCAAAGGCCTGAACTATATAAGGCGGTGATGTCGCAGGTACCTTTGTTAGACATGGTACATTTCGACTCGCTTCTTATCGCCTCGCGTTGGAAAAATGAATATGGTGATCCTGCGAAGAAGTCTGACTTTGAGCGTATACTTACGTGGAGTCCCTATCATGCCATCAGATCTGGGGTTAATTACCCAGCGTTTTATATCACAACTGCCGAGAATGACACGAGGGTGCACCCAATGCATGCGCTTAAAATGACCGCAAAGCTTCAAAGTGTTCGTACCGCAAACCCTATTCTTTTGTGGGTTGAACGGGGAACAGGTCATACAAGCGCGATGAGAAGAACGAAAGCTATTGAGAGTATTTCTCGTAGAATGTCGTTTTTTGGGTCTCAACTTGAGCTGCAGCCGATGAGCGACTAATCAATTGGCGTTTGACCATGAGCGCTATGTGGGTATACTAAAGATATGATGTGGGCACAACAAAAGGGTTTCACCATCGTTGAACTTCTTATTGTTATTGTAGTGATAGCGATATTGGCGGCGATTACTATCGTTGCCTATACTGGTGTGCAAGACAGGGCTAATGACACTACGGTTCAATCAGACTTAGCAAATTTTGCAAAAAAGATGGAATTACTAAAGGTTGATGACGGCAGGTATCCAAACCCTCTAACAACAGCTATGGGCTTTAGCTTTAGCAGGTCTGCATACACACCCGACAATCAAGGGGCGACGCTTCGATACTGCTACAATAGCAGCACTGATACGTATGTGCTTATGGCTCGTTCAAAATCAGGCGATATGTACAAGGCAATTAATGGTGAGGTAACACCCAACGGGTACGCTCATGGATACAGCGTATGTAGTCTCATAGGGCTATCTAGTACAAACCCATCGCAGAATGGGTATAATGAACCTACCTGGGCGGGATGGGTAAACTAACACAGCCCGCATAAACCACGGGCTGTTGCACTGAGGGTGCGGTACTACTACTCGCCGTGTTCGGCTGCTTCTGCTTCGTCAGCAATTGCCTTAGTTTCATGAATAGTACCATGCGCATGCTCTGGTGGTGCGTAGATAGAGTAGAGCTTCAGCGGCTCCTCTCCGGTGTTGACAACATTGTGCCAAACACCCGCCGGAACAAAAATAGCAAAGTCATCTTCTGCGTCCCATGTCTGAAGGCTCGTTTCGGTTGGCCCCATCTCAACACGAGCAGTACCTTGTTCGATACGGAGGAACTGGTCGTGGTCTTCATGCACCTCAAGTCCAATATCTTCGCCGGGCTGAATGGTCATTAGGGTCATTTGCAGATTAGAACCCGTCCACGCAGCAGTGCGGAAATTCTCGTTTTGCAGTGTTAGTTCTTCGATGTTTACTACGTAGGGGTTGGGCCCATTGTCTTGCATATTGTTTCTCCTATTACCTACTTATTATACCGAAGAGTTACCGTACGTGGTATACTGCTGTTATTACGAACCACTGGTTCCGCTATGTGATGGAAGTTTGTCCGACCCAAACCACTCGCACTTATTTCATATAATCTTAATTTAAGGAAGGAGCTTCTATGGAAGGGAAGCGGCGTGTTAACGTACGGGGAATTATTTGGCGAGAGGGAAAAATTCTTGCGGTAAAACATAAAGATCCAGATGGTACGGAGTCTTCGTACTGGGCGGTTCCTGGTGGCGGTCTTGATCTATTAGAATGGGTTGAAGACGGTGTACAACGAGAAATATACGAAGAGCTGGGTGTAGAGGCGGAAGTGGGAAAGTTGCTTTTCATGCAACAGTTCAATTCAAAGCGGCACGGGTTCGATGAAGAGCTTGAGCTGTTTTTTGAGGTAAAGGATTCGCCTGCGTATGATGCGATCACACTAGAGACAACTAGCCATGGTCATCATGAACTTGCACGTGTTGAGTTCGTGGATCCGAAGGAGGTACTCATTTTGCCAAAAGTGATTTCAACATTTGATTTTGAGACTGCACTAGGCAGCGCACCTTCACTTACTCTAGTGAACGAATTAATGAGCAGTTAAGAGTTTGCTATAATACAGGGGCGCTTGCTTTTATAAAAGCGCCCTATGCCCCGGTAGCTCAGTTGGATAGAGCAGAGGACTTCTAAGCCTAAGGTCGCTGGTTC
>DODJ01000039.1 GCA_003545655.1 Candidatus Saccharimonadota bacterium | reverse complement strand
TCTGCTATAGTAGAAACACATGCAAACAACTACCGCCCTAAGTCCAGGTGTTATTAAAGAGCATATCGATGCGCAGCTTGCGGCATACTTCGAAAAAAGAAGGGTAGAGAGCGTCGCACTCGGGGCGTCGTACGCGCAGCTCTGGAAGTCGCTTGAGACGCTGGTTATGGCGGGTGGAAAGCGGTTTCGCCCCTACATGGTGGTACTTGCGCATCAGGCGTATGCCCCAGAAGAAGCTATACAGCCCATACTTCCCGCAGCCGCCGCGCAAGAACTTGTCCATCAAGCCGTGCTTATCCACGACGATATTATCGACCGAGATACCATTCGGTACGGTATAGATAATATTACAGGGCAATACAACACACTTTACGCCCCTTTTATTACCGATACTAACGAACGACACCATATGGCAACCAGCGCTGCTCTGCTGGCAGGCGATATATTATTATCTGATGCTCATCATTTTATGCACGCCCTAAAAAAACCCGAAACGATGGTGCAGCGTGCCTCAGATATCTTAAGCACCGCCGTCTTCGAAGTAGTGGGTGGGGAGCTTCTTGACACCGAGGTATCTTTTCTACCTCCAGGTAGTATTAGCCCAGAGATAATTGCCCACTATAAAACAGCGAGCTATTCATTTGTGAGCCCGCTCACAATGGGTGCCGTACTGGGCGGTGCAGGCGAGAAGGAAGTCGCCACATTAACCGAACTATCACTCCACTTAGGTATCGGGTATCAACTCCGCGATGACCTTATTGGTATGTTCGGTGATTCAGCCGTTACAGGAAAAAGTACTACCACGGATATCACCGAGGGTAAGCGCACATTTCTCGTTGAGCGCTTCGAGGCATGCGCCACCAAAACACAAAAAGCCTCCTTTGCAGCCGCGTTCCACAATCAAGACGCCACACCCCAGGAAATAGCCGCCTGCAAACAAGCCCTTATCGATTCTGGCGCAAAAGCAGCAGTAGAGGCAGAGATTACAAAGCACGAACAGGCTGCACGTGCGTGTATCGATACCCTCACAATTCAGCCTAAGGCGAAGGAGTTATTTCATGGGCTTACCGATAAATGTCTCAGTAGGGAGGCCTAGTGGATCTCTACACTCGCACCAGCTACGCGCTCGCAACCAAGCTCACCAAGCGGTACTCGACATCATTTAGCCTTAGTACCGACCTTATTCACAGCGAACTTCGTAAGCATATCTTCGCTATTTACGGCCTTGTGCGCATCGGCGATGAAATTGTCGACACCTACCAAGGCGATGACCGCAAAGAACAGCTCGCACGGCTTGAAGCTGAGACCTACAACGCACTACAAACGGGCTTTAGTGCCAACCCGCTCGTTCACGCTTTCGCGGTAACCGCACGCCACTATGGCATTACCAAAACGCTTATCCAACCGTTTTTTAAAAGTATGCGTATGGACCTTTCACCGCTTACATACACACAAGAACTTTACGAGCGCTACATTTATGGCTCGGCTGAAGTAGTAGGGCTTATGTGCTTGAAGGTGTTCTGCGTCGGCAACACCGAGCAATTTGTACAGCTCACTCCAGGAGCAAAAGCGTTAGGCGCCGCCTACCAAAAGGTAAACTTTTTACGCGATATTGCCAGTGATTACACACAGCGTGGCCGTGTCTATTTCCCTGGGGTTTCGTTTCAAAAATTTACCCAAAAAGATAAAGCCCGCATTATTGCCGATATTAAGCGTGATTTCGCTACCGCCAAGCCTGCAGTAGAAGAGCTTCCCCAAACTGTCCGCTCGGCAGTGTTGCTAAGTTTCCTCTACTACGAAGAGTTACTTCGCCTGCTTGAAGCGACCCACGCAAAAGATATCAAGAAGACGCGGGTACGGGTACCGACAAGCAAAAAACTGCGTTTCCTCGCAAAGGTGCGGATAGGGTTATGAAAATTGTCATTATTGGCGCCGGTATAGGTGGGCTAGCTACAGCAAACCTATTAGCCCAAGACGGCCACGACGTCCATGTGTATGAGCAAGCAAAAACCCCCGGCGGAAGAGCAGGGCAGTTCAAAAGCAAAGGCTTTACGTTCGATACTGGGCCATCGTGGTACCTTATGCCCGACGTGTTCGACCGCTACTTCAAACTTGTAGGAAGCTCAACCAAAGACCATCTTACATTGAAGAAACTTTCACCAGCATACCAGGTATACTACGAAACTCACGCGCCTATCACTATCACCGGGAATAGCAAAAAAGACGCGCAAACGTTCGAGGCCATTGAACCGGGCGCTGGCGTCGCGCTAAAAAAGTACCTTGCGGTAAGTGAAAAGCTATACCGATTGTCGCTAGGTGCCTTTTTGTACCAAAATTTCACCGCACCAAGTGAGTTCATCAACCGGACTACGCTTCGGCATGGTGCACAAATGCTTGACATGGCAATTACACCGCTTCACCGCTATATTCGCCGCTACGTGCGCTCACCACGACTCCAGCAGCTTCTCGAGTACCCAGCGGTGTTTTTGGGCACCTCGCCGTACAAAGCACCAGCACTCTATAGCCTCATGAGTGCACTCGATTTTACAGAGGGCGTGTTCTACCCGGTAGGTACAATGCATTCCGTCGTCACCGCGCTTCATACCATAGGTGTAGAGAAGGGCGTCCACTACCACTTTAATGCCCCCGTACAAAGCATCGAGACGACCAACGGGAGCGCCACGGGTATTACGCTTAAGAACGGTACCGTGGTTTTAGCGGATATCGTTATTTCAAATGCCGACCTTCACCACACCGAAACAAAATTATTACAATACGCCGACCAGTCATACCCGGAAACATACTGGCGGAAGAAACAGCCCAGCCCGAGCGCCCTGCTTATGTTCTTGGGTGTAAAGGGAAAGATACCCGAATTCGAGCACCATACCTTATTGTTCGTTGATGATTGGAAAAAGAATTTCGCCGATATTTACGACAATGCCACAGCGCCAAAAAGTGCCTCGTTGTATATTTCTAAAACAAGCGCCAGCGATACCACCGCACCTAAAGGCCACGAAAATATTTTCGTACTTGTTCCGCTTCCTGCTGGTAAGCACTTTACTAAAAAGCAAACCGAAACCCTTGCAGCACGCTACCTTGCGCAAATTAAGCGCACAACGGGGGTAGATCTAGCAGCCCGCACCGTAACACGACGCCTGTTTAGCCCGAACGATTTTGGCACCACGTACAACTCCTGGCAAAACTCTATGCTGGGACCGTCGCATATTTTGGCCCAAAGTGCCTTTTTCCGTACGCCCAATAAAAGCAAGCGCGTGAAAAACCTCTATTACGTAGGTGCCGGAACGGTGCCTGGAGTGGGAGTTCCGATGTGCCTTATTGGCGCCGAGCTTGTGCAACAGCGCATCGCAAAGGACGTGCGCACATGATGTTCATCTACCTCGCTACCCTCAGCGTATCTATAGCGTGTCTTGCGCTCATTGATTGGCGCTACAAACTAGCGTTTTGGCATAATGCCCGACAAACCACGCTCACTATTACCGCAACTATTGTTATGTTTGGGCTATGGGATTTTTTTGGTATTGCGTTTGGCATTTTTTACCACGGCAACAGCCCTTACAGCCTACCGTTTACCATTGCCCCCGAGTTTCCCCTTGAAGAGCTTTTCTTTTTGTTTTTACTTAGCTATTGCACCTTATTGGTATACAGAGGGATTGGGATATGGCGTTCACGTATATAGCACTTAACGTTGTTTTTGTTGTGTGTATGCTGGTGCTGTTTTTACCTCGCTTTAAAAAGCCAAGCATAACCTGGTGGCTCACCCTTGGTATTTTGCTGCTCCTTACTGCCGTCTTTGATAGCCTTATTATTTGGGCGGGAATTGTCGGCTATGATACCTCAAAACTCCTTGGTATATACATAGGATTCGCACCTATTGAAGACTTTTTCTATGCGTTACTCGCCGTGGTGCTTATTCCAATTTTTTGGAAAAAGTTTGCACCAAAAAAAGAAGGTAAAGAATGACCATTGCACAAACTCTGAAAAAGCTTTTTT
>DODJ01000069.1 GCA_003545655.1 Candidatus Saccharimonadota bacterium | reverse complement strand
CTATTACGGTGCCGATTGCCGGAAAGTTGTCGGATATATTTGGTCGACGGACAATCTTGCTTATTGGGGTGGCGATATTTGTTTTTGGGTCGCTTATGAGCGGTATAAGTGGCAACATAACAGAATTGATTATTTGGCGGGCGATACAGGGTATCGGTGGCGGTATTATCACTGCAAACGCTTTCACTATTGTGGGCGACTTGTTTGCGGCTCGCGAGAGGGGGCGTTGGCAGGGGCTCATTGGGGCGGTGTTTGGGCTTAGCTCGGTTGTCGGCCCCCTCCTTGGAGGCTGGCTTGCCGACGGGGCGACATTCTTCGGCGTTACTACAGACTGGCGTTGGACATTTTTCATTAATGTCCCTATAGGAATTGTGGCGTTTATTCTAATAGCCATTTATAGTCCACAGTTAAAGCATGCTTCAAAAGCAGTTGTCGATTATGTGGGGGCGGCGTTTCTTTCTATAGCCCTCGCAACACTTATCTTAGCGGTTGATAACACAGAGAGTATCTTTAGCGGAGTGCTCGACGCAACCGGGATGAGCCTTGCCGGCCTGCGGGTGGGTATGTTTAGCATTGTTGCCCTATCTATTGCCGGGTTTATATACGCAGAGTACAAAGCCAAGGATCCTATCTTACCACTTCGCTTCTTTAAGAACCGTAATTACGTCATCATCATTACTATTGCGGCACTCTTTGGTGCGGCGTTCATGGGGTCAATTTTATACCTGACACAGTTTAACCAGCAGGTGTTTGGTGCTTCACCGACCGAGTCGGGACTCATGCTTCTTCCAATGGTAGCGGGTATTATGCTTACAAGTATTGTTTCTGGTCAGATTATTTCGAAAACGGGACGATATAAGATTTTCATGCAGGTAGGCTTTATAGTGGCAACTATAATGATGGCGCTCATGGCTACCCTTACTCCAGAGAGTTCGTATACCTACGAGGCGACAATTATGGTACTACTGGGTATGGGTATGGGTGTGGCGATGCCGGTATTAACCCTGGCGGTACAAAGCGAGTTTGAACAAAAAGACCTCGGTGTAGCAACAAGCTCTAACCAGCTTTTCAGAAGCCTAGGGTCGACCGTAGGCACGGCTGTATTTGGGGCAATGCTTACGGCGGGGGTTCTTACCCAGGTGCCGGCTATGAAGGAGACCGCCTATATACAGTCGTTGCAGCAGAACGCGCAGGTAGCACGCATAGGTGATCTTAACGATCCCAACACACTCCTTACTCTTAATATGCCTGATGTGAAAGAGGGTATAACGAGCGGTGCGGCCGAGGCTATAGCAGGGTTGCCGCAGGCCGCGCAGGAGCAAGTTAAAAGCCAATTTACTGAAAATCAGGACGAGTTTACCACTATTGTAACGCATGCCTTTTCTGAAAGCCTAAGAACTATCTTTATCGTGGCGGCTTCTTTGACGGGCGCGGCTACGGTGCTGGTGTTTATGCTAAAAGAGCGACGACTGCGAGCCGCTTCGTCGGCGGTGACGCCAGGGCAAGCAGAGTAGTTCTAGCTGTTGATAAAATTACACTATAATATGCACGCAGTCACTTGCGTGCATAACTGTTTTTGCGGTACTATAAAACCACGAGCGTCATATAGGCGTATTCTTGACTAATGCAACACAGCTTGCTATTATAAGCGATGTGTCCTGAGCCAAAACTAAATAAATAAAGGTCGGAGTGCTTGGGGCTGTACATAGTACAAGGAGTGTATAATCACATGCCAATAGCCATCGAATTTGTGCCATCACGGCGCAAAAAGATAGCAGTGGATGTGGTGCCCGCCGAATGGCGAATTTTTATCGCTCACTAATCCCCTTAGTGTGCGAACATCTTAAAAAAGTCTATCAAACAAAAAAACACCCCAAGGCACCGGGGTGTTTTTACTTTTTCTCGCTGCCTAGTTTTCCGCAGCAATAAGCGCGTCTAGCATCTCTTTAATGTCCGTAAGGTCACCTTGCACAATACCACTTGATACAGTGTCGTCAAGCTTCTCGCCATTTAAGTAGAAGGTTGGGGTTGCGCTTACGCCAGCTTCTTTGCCTATAGCCATGTCAAAGCTTATTTTTTGATTAACGTTTGCGCTCGAAAGATCGCTGTTAAATTGGTCCATATCAAGACCGAGTGCCTCAGCGTATTTTTGGAACTGGCCTGTGCGTTCGGTGGCACTAAGGCTACTCCATTCGTTTTGCAAGTCGTACAGGTTGTTGTGCATTTCCCAGTACTTGCCCTGAAGGCCTGCAGATTCAGCTACTGCCGCAGCGGTCTTGGCGTTAGGGTGGATAGAGGTAAGAGGGAAGTTACGGAATATAAGCGTAACCGAGTCGCCATATTCTTCCATAAGGCCAAGAACATTAGGGTTGGCAGCTGCACAGCTTGGGCATTGGAAGTCGCCATATTCAATAAGAAGTATCTTGTTGTCCGACGAACCTTTAGTGTGGTCGGCTATATCACCGTTTTGAGTACTTGCAGTGATAACGCTGTTGTTCTCTATACCCGAAACGTCTATTGAAGGGTTAGAGATGCGCGCCCAGGCTACTAAGCCGCCAAGTAGTACTACAACTACGACAATAAAAATAATCCAACCAGTTTTGTTCATGATTCCTCCAACATTACTATCCCTAGTATAGCATGTATTCGTGTGGTGTGGATATGTGCATGTGCGCTACAATAAGGGAAGCATGAGCGTCGTTCTGATTATTGTTACAGTACTGTGTTTCGTTCTCCTTCTGCTGGTTGCTGGAATGCGTCCGCAGTATTCTTCGTATAGCACTAATGAGCTGGTGCGTCGCGCCGAGAGGTCCCTGCACTTTAAAAAGGAGTTAAAACGACAACGGGTAGTACCTACGATATATGCAGTGCTTGCGGTTAAAACAAGTATGCTACTTTTGATTGTAATCTGCCTTTCGATAGTGACGTTTGGTTGGGTGGCGGGCGTGGCGATTTCCGTACTTGTCGTACTTAGCTACGGGTCACTCGCAAGCTCACGGATAGTCATGAGTGTGGCTAATCGTTGGTATAGGCAGCTTGAACCACATAGTCTTGCACTTATATATAAATACCCCACTGTATTTGCTTTATTGAAACATACGCCTTTCTACAGCCCCGAACAGTATCGTCGGTTCGATTCAAAAGAAGAACTTGTCGAGCTTATTGAACAGGACGCCGAAGCGCTGAGTGATGGTGAGAGAAAATTACTGGCCTCTACGCTTCTTTTTGCAGATAAGACTGTGCAGGACGTTATGACTCCACGAACGGTTATTGATAGTATTGCAAAACATGAATTTCTTGGCCCACTCGTACTTAGTGAACTTCATAATCTTGGGCATAGCCGACTTCCTGTTATCGACGGTGATCTTGACCACGTTGTTGGTGTGTTGCATATTCGCGATCTTCTTTCGCTTGATGTGAAACGGTCGACCACTGTGGAACGAGCGATGGAAAAGAAGGTCTACTATATACACCAAGACGATAGTCTCGAGCATGCGCTGGCGGCATTTCTACGAGTGCGCCACCATCTATTTATTGTTATTAACAGCGAACGCGAGACTGTTGGGCTTGTTACCCTAGAAGACGTCATCGAAGCCCTTATTGGGCGTCGGATTATTGACGAAGACGATATCCATGAAGATTTGCGAGCGGTAGCAAAGCGTCGGGCAGTCCATACGAACGACACTGAAGACGGCGTTGACCTCTAGCGCCCCGCGGGTTTTTTTGGTAGAATAACACTATATGAAGCGGTATATGTCAAATGACAGTAATAGCTGGGTCAGCGGCGAGTAGGGCGAACTCGCACGCTTGTGACCCAATGCAAGCCCGTATTTCTAGCAAATAACACTATAGGAGAGTGTACATGGGCACAAGAATTCTTACGAACAGCATTGCCGAACATGTCGGCGAAACAATTACCATCCAAGGGTGGCTGCACAAAAAGCGCTTACTTGGTGGTCTGAACTTTATCACGCTTCGCGACCGCGGCGGTCTTGCGCAGAGTCTTATTGACAACAAAGATGAAGTAGAGAAGCTTCGTGGTATGCAAATTGGTACTGTCTTATCGCTTTCTGGTACGGTAGTGGCTGATGAGCGCGCTCCAGGTGGCGCTGAACTTCACGATGTCACGGTCGAGGTGCTGGTGCCAGTAACCGCCGAACCACCTATTGAAATAGATAAGCCCCTTGATCACAAGTCCGAGAACCTTGATACGTTGTTTGAACATCGCGTCATAGGCCTCCGTAATGTACAGGAAGCAGCGATTTTTAAAGTCCAATCGGCTATTAAGGAGGCGGTACGAGTATATCTTCGTGAAAACGATTTCACCGAATTTATCTCACCAAAGCTTCTTCCCGGTGCAACCGAAGGTGGTGCAGAAGTCTTTAAGCTTGATTATTTTGGTAAAGAGGCGACGTTAGCGCAAAGTGGACAGTTCTATAAACAGATGATGGTGGGCGTATTTGAGCGTGCATTTGAAATTAACCCAACCTACCGCGCTGAACCATCGGCGACCACCCGCCACATGACTGAATTTACGCACATCGACGTAGAAATGGGGTTTGTGACATTTGATGAGTTATTAAATATAGTTGGCGGGCTTTTGAAAGCTGTCAGCGAGAGTATTTGGGATACAAACGAAGCCGATCTTAAAAAGTGGAACGCGGTGAAACCACGTATTCCTGACGTAATTCCACGGCTCACGCTTGAAGAGATTCACGAGCTATACAGTAAGGCAAACGGCGAAGATACACGTGGTGAAAAAGACCTTCGCCCCGATGAAGAGCGTTGGGTTACTGAATACGCCAAGAAAAACCTTGGTAGTGAGGCGGTGCTTGTTACCGAGTGGCCAGTGAGTGAGATGAAGTTTTACCACAAAGTGTCGGCTGAAAACCCAGAAGTTGCCGAGCGCGCTGACCTTATTTTCCGTGGGGTAGAGATTGCGACCATTAGTATGCGTGAACATCGGTATGATCAGCTTGTTGAGCAGCTGCGTACTCTTGCGGGCGGTGACCCTGAGGCTGAAGGCTTCAAATACTACCTGCAAGCCTTCAAATACGGGCTTCCTGCGCACGGTGGGTTCGGGATGGGCTTAGAGCGCCTGACGCAAAAGATGATTGGTCTTAACAACGTTAAAGAGGCGTCGTTATTCCCGCGCGATATTAATCGCCTAAACCCATAGCATAAGCGTATAATAGGCTGTATATGCAGTCGCCAGCCGATACACCATCGCTAGAACCTTCTGTTCAGCCGGTGCAACCATTAAAGGTAAGAAAGCTTCCAAAGCAGAAGCATTTCTTGGCCGTGTTTTTTATAAGTTTTATGTGGGGGACATTTGGTGTAGACAGAATGTATCTTGGTAAGGTATGGACGGGTATCTTTAAGCTTATTACATTTGGCGGTTTTGGGCTTTGGGTGATTGTCGACCTGCTTATTATTATGAATGGCGCAATGCGCGACAAGTACGGTCGCGAACTATTGCAGACGGCAGAGTATAAAAAATTTGCCTATATGACGGTGCTTATATTCGCGATTGTTCTAGGACTCGTTATCCTTATAAACGGCATTCTCCTTATTTTAGGAGTTACGCAATTTATTACCTCTGTTCAAGATGGCACACTTCCTTCAATTCCCGGCCTTGATGGGCTTCTTCCTGGCGACGTATCCCCAGCTGGTTTGGATGGTGCTGAACTAGAACAGTACCTGCAGCAACAGGGCTATTAGCCCACATTTGGCGTGTTGTTAAGTGAGCGCCAAATATACCATGCGGCAATTGACGCGTAAGGATGCCACTTTTGTGTAATGGCAAGCTCCTCTATGTAAACGGGGCTAGGACGTTCTGGCAGGTTGTAGAGTCTTTGTATGCCGTTTTGGATACCTAGGTCGCCAGTGGGAAGTACGTCAAGGCGTCCCATGCAAAAAATAAGGAACATATGCACTGTCCATACGCCTATACCTTTAACCTGGGTGAGCTCGGCTATAATTTCGTTGTTAGAAAGCGCATCAAGGTGTGAAAATTGCACCTTTTTTGTAATAATTTTCTCGGCGAGGTCGCGAATATAGGCAGCTTTTTGGCGTGATAGCCCGACGCTGCGATACCTCTCAATATCTTGTGCGAGAATCGCTTCGGGCGCAGGAAAACTACCGCCAAATAGATCAAGGAATCGCTTGAAAATAGTATCGGCGGCCTTAATACTGAGTTGTTGTGACACGATGCTCTCGACAAGCTCGTGGTAATAGTTGGTGTGCGGGCGAAAGCTTGGCAAAGGGTGTGCGGTAATAATACGGGCAAGTGTTGGATCGGCGCTCTTTAGATACGCTGTACCTTGAGCCAGTTTTGCGGGCCAGTCATTCTTCATAGCTTCACCGACGAGGTATCGAGACGGCGATAGGTGGCACCTACTACCCCTGCTGCTCGGCTTGCAAGTCTGTCTACAACTTCCTTTCCATCTTCGGATAAAACGCCGTCGTGAGTTGGGAAGACAACTCGTGGCTTTACGGCCACAAGAAAAGCCATCGCTTCGCTTATTTTTAGCCAAGGTGCGCTTACGGGGAGCGCGAGGGTGTCTACCTTTGTATTGTCGGGTACCACAAATGAATCGCCCGGATAGTACAGCGAATCATTAATAAGAACACCAAAATTCTCTGGGGTAGGAAGGGTTGGAATAATAGGTGCATGGGTACCGCCGTAAAAACGGAGGGACATATTTCCAATGGTAAATGGTGTGTTTACAGCTGCACGTATAGTTGGATGGTTAGAGAACTGCGTTATAATCGCTTCTGGTCCAGCGATAGTTGCCTTAGGGTGCTTAGCGAGAAGTTGAGAAACCCGCTTCTTATCAAAATGATCTGGGTGATCGTGCGTAATGATAATGCCGTCAAGTTTTCGGGGTGGAATCAGGTCGCGTGTAAACTCGCCGGGGTCAACGAGCACTGAAGAATTCTCGTGCTCTATAAGTAAACAGGCGTGTTGAAATTTTGTAACCTTCATATGTTTAGTATACCCGCTATACTAGGTATACGTGAATACACAAGACTTTAAAGAATTTATTTGGGAAAAAGGCAAAGAGTTGTACAGGACTATGCCATGGCGCGAAGATACGCGTCCGTACTATGTGTTAGTGAGCGAAATAATGCTCCAGCAAACACAGGTAGAAAGAGTGATACCTAAGTTCGAGGCATTTATACGGCAATTCCCCGATGTCACGTCACTCGCGAAAGCTCCTCTAAGCGAAGTACTTGCTGCATGGAGTGGGTTGGGATACAACCGACGAGCAAAATTCCTTCACCAGGCAGCTAAAATGGTCGTTGAAACATACCATGGGGTCTTCCCTCGTATTCAAGCCGATATAACGGCTTTACCAGGTGTTGGGGTGAATACCGCAGGTGCGTTGTTGGCGTATAGCTTTAACGAACCAGTGAGTTTTATTGAAACAAACGTACGCACGGTCTATTTTTATCACTTCTTTTCAGATCAAGATGTAGTAACGGATGCTGAATTACGCCCATTGGTTGAGGACACTGTCGACCAAGAACATCCACGAGAATGGTATTGGGCGCTTATGGATTACGGTGCATATTTAAAGCGAAAAGGGGTGCGCTTAAATAGCAAAAGCCATCATTACAAGAAGCAGGCTCCGCTAAAGGGGAGTGTTCGTGAGGTGAGAGGACAGATACTCCGACAGCTTACGAGTGGTACCCTTACCCGCGAGGCCCTAGAGGGTGTGTTTAAGGGGGATATTCGGTTTCTTCCTGCGCTTAATGGCCTTCTGGGAGACGGACTTATCGAAATAGTTGGTGAGGACGTGCGCCTAAGTGCATAAAATAGTATAATACTACAGATATGCTCTATCGTTTTGTTAGTATTTTAGCTGTAGTCGTCAGTACATTAGTTGTAGTAATCACAACAAATGCTGCGTACGCCCAATCTTCTTCAGACTCCCTCTCTGAAGAGCAGAAGCAGCAGATTGTTAGTAACTGTGTTGGTATCCGAAACAGTCTTAATCAGTTGCACGCAAGCGATGCGCTGTTGCGCGTAAATCGTGGTCAGGTGTATGAATCGATGGCGACGAAACTAATGGATAAATTTAACGCCCGTCTGATAAGTAATAGCCTTGATGCAAAGGCAATGACAACAGTGACCGATAATTATAGGGCTGCCCTATTAGATTTTCGTGCCGACTATATCACGTACGAGCAAAAACTATCAGAGACACTGCGCATTGACTGCACGAAACACCCTGAGGCATTCCATATATCAGTACAATCAACACGTGAACTGCGCTTGGCCGTGCACGAAGATGTACAGCGGCTTCATAGGTTTATCGACGATTATCGTTCTTCAGTGGGTGATTTTCTCCTCAATTATCAGCGGGTAGCGGGGTAATGAATATGACGGAAGAGCCCGTACCTATTATCGAACAGACAACGAGTAGCGGCTTTTGGGCGCATCATCGGCTCGTACTCCTCCTTATTGCTACTATTACTATTAGCCTTGTACTTACATGTGTGAGCGTCATAATTTACGCTACGAGCGGTGCAGCCCAGCTTGACCTAAGCCGACCTGGCTACCGCTCGGTAAGTGATCAGGTTATTACAAAAGACGCCATCGATACCTATAGCGCAAGCGGGGCGATAAACGAACAGGCTATTAAAGAGTTTATGGAGTTATACGATGAGCAGGCAGAGAAGGCAAAAGCGGTCGACGCATTTAACGGCGATCCGCTTAATCCTGAAGTACTAGAGTTTGGTAGCCCTACGAACGGGTAGTAAGGGCTTCAAGCATAAAGGCCCGATTCGCTATTGGTCGTGCGCTAGCACTAAATGTAGTAGGGGCGGGAAGCTCTTGCTGTAAGAACGTAGGGAGTGCCGTCTCAATCTGATATTTAAGCCGGCTTTCGGGTGTTGGGAATACCCTATTGGCTCGATTCTCGATAACAAGTCGGCGCACGTCACGGCCTATACTAGTGGCAATACCTGTGGGCAGAGAGAAGTGAAGTGTGCGTACTGGCTTTAGATCCGGGCTCCCCGCGTATAGCCCTTCGACGATCACGAACGGGCTTGGGGTAACCTCGTTATCAAACACTGTCTCTTCGGTTTCAAAATCGAAGTGACGACGGATAAGGGGGTAGCCCTGTTCGAGCAGCGCAAGGTCTCTTGCAAGCTCCTCTGTATCATATACACGCGGGTCGTCCCATTGGGTCCATGGCGCGCCGTAGGTTGCTTCAAGCCACTTACGGCCGCGGTGGTAGTCGTCTGTAGAAACGGTAATCGGCTTATATGATTCGCCGAATTTCTCAACAATCGCTTCTTGGATAGCACGGGTGACGGTTGACTTCCCTGATCCTGACATACCCGTAAGCCCCACGACGACCTGGTTTCTACCGCTTATGTACTGGCCGACCATCTCTTTCATAACTCGCTCGGTAAACTCCGTAAGACTCTCTTGGTGGTGAAACTTTTCGGGCTGCTGACGGTGTAAAATATGGGCGAGTGTTTCGGAATGATAAAGCTCATCTCCTGTCACTTCTACGACTGATTGGTCAAGTTGTTCAATGTGGAATTGCCTTAGCACTGTGTCCTTTGTTTCTATCTCGATAATTGGCGCGGCAAGCCCATCAAAGAAGTCTACGGTTAATCCCTCTGCTGGCTCGGCACGTAGTTTACTGACGTAGGGGTACGATTCTGCATAAAAATCATACGCCTCGCTGCTTATCTCTGTCTCTACTTCAAGCCGGTGATATTGTCCATCCTTCACCTCACCCCTATCTTTAAGTGTGGCGGTATAGAGGGGACCTTCTGGTTTATTCCACTTTCGTACGCGAAGGCTAAATTCATCGGCTGGATGGCTAATGTATACCTGACGCTCTATAGGGGTAGCAATGGCCTTAAGGTGTTCGTATACCTCTGGGCGGGTTGCAAGAAATTTTTGTTCAGCTTCAACGCGTTGTGCGTATTCTGGAGATTTGTTGAATGACTCAATATTATGATTATTTAATTCTTTTTCGACTAAGCTCATAGTAGTAAACCCTTCTATTTAACTGATGACACTTTGACTATATAGTGCTACTATACAAACATCTAGAAAGTTTAATTTGAGTCAAATATTATTGAGTCTTTATCTATTACCCACCATATTCAAAAGCACATTCTTGACGTGCTCATGTACGCTGCCGTAGCGCGTTTTACTGACCTACGCCCACCGCGTGTTGATACGAACCTGTTTACCTATCATCTTAATGTCTTGCGTAAAATGGGGATGGTGATAAAAACAGACAAGGGATACACGTTAAGTCTAGACGGACTTTCGTATGTTGATCGTGTAAGCACAGAGAAAAAATTCATTCGGACTCAACCAAAAATAGTTACCATGCTTGTGGTGCAAAATAGCGAGGGCGATATTTTATTGCAACGGCGTACAAAACAACCGTACATTGACGCTTGGACACTACCCTACGGAAAGCTGCATATCGAGGATATTTCTGTACGTGCAGCTGCTATACGGGAGGCAGAAGAAAAACTACATCTTGCCCCTATTGGCATAGTGCATGCCGGGGATTGTTATATTCGTGTTAAACAGGACGAGGGGGTACTTTCGACGACACTTGTACACGTATTTCGTTTCGAGACCGATGTAGTACAGGAGACAGAGAAATTAGTGTGGGCGCGTCCTCATAAATTGGGTACATTCATGCTTGCACCCGCGGTCGAAGAGATTATGACGCGTACTTTTTTTAAAGATAATTTCTTTTTTGAAGAGTTCACGGTAGATTGGTACAATGAATAACATGAACTTAAACGAATACCAGACCCTCGCTCTTCGCACCGCTAGCCCAAAAGAAAAAAAGAATGAGCTCTTTCATCTTTTGTTGGGACTATGCGGTGAAGCGGGCGAAATTGCCGAAAAGGCGAAAAAGATAGTTCGCGACCATGACAGCGACTTTTCGCAATTTGATACTGCCGATCTAACCAAAGAACTTGGTGATGTTCTTTGGCATGTAGCGGTAATCGCAAACTACTTCGATATTGAGCTTGAATCAGTGGGTGATACGAATATTAAAAAGCTCGCCAGCAGGTTGGAGCGTGGTGTGCTTGGTGGTAGCGGCGATAACCGCTAAGCACGAATAGCGCAGGCAAAATATACTTTCCTAGGCATCTAGATGGCCCCTTGCCCAGCTGTCGATAGTCCCTGCGCCCATAAGAAGCACAAGGCTTCCGTTAGCCCTATGTTCTTGAATAGTCGTCCATAACGCATCGGTAAGTTCCGTATAGTGTACGGGAGTGGTTGTGATGTTTTGGGTCAGTTCAGCGGGGCTAAGTACGGGTTGTCCTGGTTTTTCCCGGGTGAGGTAGGTGGGTGCCCAATACACCTCATCTGCATCTTCAAAGATGGCATTTGTGTAGCTAGGCTTTATTTCGTGCTGGCGGATATTTTGATGGGGTTGATATACAAGCACAACCCTTGGTGAAATTTCTTTCGCAAGCTGTAAGGTGGCGGCAATCTCTTTTGGATGGTGACCGTAATCGGTGTAGAGGTTCTCTTGGAGCTTCTCGAACCTTCGATCGCTACCCGGGAACGATTCAAGAGCTTTCACACGAGTGGTGGCGTCACCAATAGACAGATATTCAAGGGCTTTGTACACGAGGGTTGCGTTGCGGCGGTTGTGAGCTCCGGCGAGAGGTATCACGAGTGTTTCCGAGTTATCGAGTGCCCATGTGGTATCAAGAGGTACCTCTTTAAGGTAGGTGAGGTCGGCTTTCCAGGCAATAGTATGTTTTGACTGCGCTATATACTGCCGGAAGGCTGCTCGGTATTCTTCTTCGCTAGGGTATGTGTCGGGGTGATCATAGTCGATTGACGTAAGAAGTGATAGGTCAGGGTGAAAGTGAAGAAAATTACGATCGTATTCGTCGCATTCGTAAATGAAATATTCGCTTTTTGGGGTGTATACCCCGCTTGGTCCGAATGAGAGAGTTGTCCCGACAGAGTAACTTACAGGAACGCCAAGTTGTTGAAAGGCCCATACTGCCATGCTTGTCGTGGTGGTTTTCCCGTGAGTACCCGATATAGCGAGAAGTTTCAGCTTGTGTTCCGAAAGGAAGAAGGCGAGAAACTCGTCACGCTTAGCGGTCTTGATGCCAAGGCGCTGTGCTAGTAAGAGTTCTGGGTGGTCGCTAGGGAGTGCGGATGTGTGGACAAACCAATCAAAAGGGGTAGCTAAATGGCTTTCTTGAAGGAAGCTTCCGTCCTGTCCGATACTCAAGGGTATACCTTTTATCCGCAGTTGTTTTGTGACGAGATTTTCTTCAAGGTCCGAACCCGCAACAGAGTGCCCCGCGTCTTTGGCGATTTCAGCGAGTGGTCCGATACCTACACCACCTAGGCCAGAGAAGTAAACATTCATGTAATTCAGTATACCACTTGCCGATGGCGCTTGTGGTGTGGTGTAATAGAGAGAGCGAAACGAGGGGGCAGATAAAACAGATATGGAGAGAGGGTTTATACACCGGCTATTGCTACGGCGTCATTTTTGGCGCTATGCTACGTTTAGCGAGGTCGCCGAGCTCTACACTTCTAGGGTACTCCGTATGGCCGCAATTCATATTGCCGCTACGTTCATGTCTATTTACTTGTATCAGCTCGGGTATTCAGTGGTGTTCATTGGCGTATTTTGGGCATGTTTTTATCTCTTTAAGGCGCTTGCTGGCTTACCGGTGGCGGCTTTGGTAGCACGCATTGGGCCGAAACATGCCATCCTTGTGTCTAACTTGCTGTATATCCCGGCGATGGTTTGTTTTGCACTTCTTCCTGAATACGGGGTATGGCTTTTACTTCCAACACTAATTTTACAGGGACTCTCTGCGGGTATGTATGCCATTGCGTACAGTATCGATTTTTCGAAAGTAAAGAGTATGCAGCATGCAGGAAAAGAGATTGCCTATATGAATATGCTCGAAAAGATCACCACTGGGCTGAGCCCCTTGGTAGGAGGGGTAGTTGCGTTTTTCTTCGGCCCACAGGTTACGCTCGTACTTGCGGCAGTACTATTCGCTCTTGCTGCGGCGCCATTGTTCAAAACAGGCGAGCCCATAAGAACGGGCCGAAAACTAAGTTTTAAGGGGTTTCCATGGCGATTACTGTTTCGGCAGAGTGTTGCTCAGTGGTCGGTAGGCTTTGATGTGTTTGCCTCTGGAACCGTATGGGCGTTGTACACAGCAATACTTATTCTTGGTATATCCGATGAGAATGATATTTACGCTAAAACAGGAGCACTCCTTTCAGTAGTGCTGGTTGCAGCCCTAGTTGCCTCGTACGCATTTGGCCGGCTTATCGACCGACGTAAGGGCCGAGATTTATTGCAGATTGGTGTCATTGCAAACTCAATCACGCACTTGCTTCGTCCTTTTGTTGCAACGCCTGGCTCTGTTGCTGGGCTTAACGCTGCAAACGAAGTGGCGACTACTGCGTATACAATGCCGTACACGCGCGCAGTATTCGATAACGCAGATCTTTCGGGCACCCGCACTACCTATCTGGGGATTCTAGAAGTGATCGCAAATAGTGGTGCTGCCATGGCTGCGCTTACCCTTGCTGGGGTTGCGCTGTTAATTGGCGAGACGCTTTCGTTGAAGACTTTTTTCTTTATTGCCAGCGGGGTGGTATTGTTGGTGCTCACTGCTCGCTTTCCCCTCTATAAACGCCGGTAAGCGTGCTACAATAAGGCATAATATAATGGTGGGGCTTCTATAAGACCGTGGCAGAGCAAGGGCGAATAAAAAAAGGCATTACGAGTATTGCGCAGGTAAAAACCTGGCAGCTTATTGTTTTGTTGGTGATTATGGGCGTGATTGCCGCTAGTTTTTTGCGACTCAATAATATTGGTATGGTGCAGCGACGTGAGGCGGTGATAATCGCCGATCAAGAGGGCAACGAAGAAACGATTATCAGTAGGTTGTATGATTTACAACTGTATGTAACTGGACATATGAACACCGACTTAGGGCGGGGCGTGTATCTTGAGCAAAGCTATACGCGTGACCTTCAAGAGTGGCAAGAGACTCAATACGGTAATGAAAATCCGAACGGTAATATTTACAAGAAAGCTCAAGAAGTGTGTGCGCCGCAATTCGACTATTATTCCTATGCGTATCTCCAGTGCACCACTAGTGAATTGGCTAAATACCCCTCTGCAGAAGATCCCGCCTCTGAGTCGAGTAAGCCTCGTCAAGAGGCATACATACACGCCTTTACCTCGCCCCTTTGGAGCCCCGATTTTGCAGGGTGGTCGGTGCTACTATGTGGTGTACTTCTTGCCCTCATTATCATTCGGCTAGTAGGGGGTGGGGTTCTTCGACTAATGGTGCGAAAGCACTATAGGAACATTTAACTGTTGACATCCCTAGGGCACTAGAGGTACGATTACCTTCGTATAGTACTAATAGGAGGTATATACCAACCATGGCTTACAGTCATACTAACTCAAAAGGCGTTACTTACTACTTGCACAGCACCGAAGTTACTCTTCGTGGTGGCAAGCCACAAACTATCTACTTCTTCGCCAAGGTAGAAAACAACGGCAAGGGTACCCCAGTAGACCTACCTGCTGACCGTGTTGTTAAGGAAAACCCACGTAACGGTTTCCTAACTGTTTCAAAAAAGAAGTAGTTTTTTAAAAAAGACTATTGCACCATAAGCAGTTTGTTCTTATACTAAGGGCAAACAAACAGGTGCCAAAATACCCCCTTTCCCCGGGGGTATTTTTGATTGTACGGAAATATCACCAGGTGAGTAGCCCCGTCGATGTCTCGGCGGGGCGAACTCTGGGGGCTAGGCTGCGGCCATCTTAATAAGCGACATGACCTTATCTTCGTCGTATCCCGACCAACTTGTTGCTATGCATTCAGCGTAGACGCTACTGAGCACCACCACAGGTGCTTGCAGATAGCCGTATGATACTGCCTCTGCGCGGGCCTGTGGGTCTTTGCTGATGTCGTGGTACACAAAAACGACACCAGCATCCGTAAGGGCGTCGGTGGTTTTGGTACAGTTGGTACAGTGGGGCCTGCCGTAGATGGTGATTTCTGCGGACATTATGCTTCCTCTCGTGCGTGTTGGTTCCCCAGAGCATGCTGCCGCTCGAAAGGGAATACGGAAGCCCTGAATTGGGCGAGTACTCTACCTTATTGACGGTGAGCTGAAGTCTACTATATGCCTACTAATGCGCTAATGCTAGTGTATCTAGTGCTAAAATGTAGTAACATACGCTACATATAGCGTCTATTCACTACTGGTATCCTTGTAGTAATTGAGGTAGAATAGAAATAATGAAACATATCATTACGGTGAAAGATCTTGTGAAACGGTATGGTGATGCGGTAACGGTGAATGGCATTAGCTTTACTGTTGAAAAAGGCGAGGTATTCGGCATTTTAGGCCCTAATGGGGCTGGGAAGACAACAACACTCGAAATGATAGAAGCCCTGCGCCCTATTGATGGGGGTGAGGTAACGTTGAACGGCATAGATGTGCGCAAACAGCCTGATGAAGTGAAAAAGGTTATTGGTATCCAGCTCCAATCAACGGCATTCTTCGATAAACTTACGCTTCGTGAACAACTCCGTTTATTTGATGGGCTATACGATGAGACGACCGATCCCGACACGCTTCTTGAGTACGTACAGCTTACCGATAAGGCGAAAAGTTATGTCGAGCAACTTTCGGGTGGGCAAAAGCAGCGCTTTAGCATTGCGGCAGCGCTCGTGAATAAGCCGAAAGTACTCTTTCTCGATGAGCCAACCACTGGTCTCGACCCGCAAGCCCGCCGAAACTTATGGGATCTTATTGAAAATATTAAGAAACAGGGCATCACCGTGGTGCTTACTACTCACTACATGGATGAAGCGGAGCTTCTCTGTGACCGTATTGCCATTATGGACAACGGCGAAATCGTCACCATTGACACCCCAAAGAACCTTATACGGGCGCTTATTAAGCGCGGCTTCAAAAAACCTCAGCAAGTAGAGCAGGCAAACCTTGAGGACGTATTTATAGATCTTACAGGGAAGGGGTTGCGCGAATAATGAAACGGTACTTTACGGCTACTTTTGCCCTAACTCGAGCATATATTACCCGCTTCTTCCGCGACAAAATGGCTATGTTCTTTACCTTTCTATTTCCGCTATTATTCCTGTTCGTGTTTGGCTCGCTTTACAACAATGATACCGGTGATATTAGTTTTAAGGTAGCGGTAATTAACAACTCTTCTTCAGCATTTGCGGAACAGTTTGAGACCCAGCTTGATGAAAGCGACACGTTTGAAGTCAGCGAGACTATTACCGACTTTGATGACGCCAAAGAGCGTATGGGGCGCGGTGAAATAGACTCTATTATCGAGCTTCCGAATGGTTTTGGTGAGGTAAACGCTGCCCAACAACCTTCAGGTTCGGTGGACGTATATTACAGTGAGGCTAGTCCCCAATCAGGGCAAACTATTGCTGCCGTTATGCAGGGTGTACTTGATGGCATAAACACCGAGTTAGGCCAGCCGGCACCACCACTGACGGTAACGCAAAAATCAACTGCTACGGCTAATCTTTCCTCCTTTGACTATGTATTTTCTGGGCTCATTGGGTTCTCGATTCTCTCTTTGGGTATCTTTGGCCTCGCCAATCAAATGCCAGCCGAAAAGAAAACCGGGTCGTTCCGCCGTTTGCGCGCCTCACCAATTCGTAAAAGTCAGCTTATTTTTGCGAACATGATCTATTACCTCTTGATAGGGATTATTAGTGTCGTGTTGATGTTCGTTGTCGCTATGATGGTATTTAACTTTGAGATGCGGGGAGATTGGGCTGCTCTTACGGTATATATTATCTTAGGTATTATTACGATGTTTGGGTTTGGTCTTGCTATTGGTGGATGGGCGAAAAACGAAAACCAATCAGCCGCTTTAACAAACCTTGTTGCCTTCCCGTTAATGTTCCTCTCGGGGGTATTCTTCCCACGCTTTCTCATGCCCGAGTGGCTTCAGGGTATCACTGGGTTCCTTCCCCTTACGCCAATAATCGACGGGTTACGCATGATTATGACAGAGGGCGCCTCGTTGCTTCAGCTAGGCCCAGAGCTTGCGCTTATGGGTGCCTGGATGGTGATTATCTACACTGTTGCTATAAAAGTGTTCAGGTGGGAGTAGTATGAGCGAGTACGGCGAGGGCTGGCGAGAAGATGAGGGTGGTGACGTTCGTGTGCCAAGCGATGTCGAGGATAGTGTAGAGATTGAAGCTGCTAAGCCTGATTATGATGCCATGGCTGATGCGGCTTTGTCGCTGATAGGAGAGGATACCCCGTCGCAAGAAGAAGCCACCAGTGCGCTTAGCGCAGCACAGATGGAGACGATGGCCCGTAAGTACGGGAGTGACTATTTCGAACTGCGGAAACACCTAGAGGAATCTATCCTTTTCTCTACGAAGCAGGGGGGTAGTCCGAAGATAAAGATTGAAGGTGAGGGAGGAAAGACTTACTGGATATCAACTGGCAATTTTGAGGCAAGCGATCTTTATACAATACGAAAGAATGGCGGTCTCACAAACGAAGGGTTTGCACTTCTACAGCAATTATTGCGTTCTTCGACGTCCGATGATCAAGCGGGCTACTATACCGATAGCAGGGGCAATCGGTATAAAGATGCTATTAGTAGGGCGGCTGGCGATAGTATAGACGACTAAAAACACCCGCCAATACGACGGGTGTTTTGAATAGTACTGAGCTTCGTTACTTCTTAGTAACCCTCTCTTCTTCAACCGTTAGGCCTACGCCGCCGCTTACACCAATAACTACGTTAAAGATGAATGATACGACGATGCCGTAAAGCCATCCAAGCGCAAACATCACAAGCGGGTAAAGGATAACCGCGGTAAGGATGATGGCGAGTGACGCAAGAAGGTTGTCAAAAAAGCCTTCCGTGCTGTTGATAAGATACGTAGTGGTACCAACGATTGATGCAATGATACCCACAAATAGGGCGACAATGACATTCACCGTTCCTACTAACTTACCGATTGATAAGATGCCCACCTTAGTTACAGTAATATTTTTCATATTCATACTCCTGTTAAGGTTTTTATAAGTTCATCATACACCTTTTTGTGTGTCACATAAAGTCCCGCAGAGGGCAAGAGGGTTGTGGTTATAGGTATTGTTCGCTATAGTCGAGGTAGTAATGATAAAAAGGG
>DODJ01000062.1 GCA_003545655.1 Candidatus Saccharimonadota bacterium | reverse complement strand
GGCGTAGCCCTGGTTATGGAAGATGTCACTAAGTGCGAAAAGCTCTAAAAGCCCTGACTTTCCTGCCCCGGTTTGCCCAATAATATAGACGTGCCGTGAGCGGTCGTAGCGCAACATGCCAAACTGGTGATTGATACCACGGAAGTTAGTAAGCCCGAAGGCGCTAATATTTTCGTCGACAGCTGGGTTGCCGGTGATAATAGGAAGCTTTGCGGGCGGTTCGGCTGTTTTGCTACTCGCCCAAACGATATTGGGTGTTTCAACGTTGGTGTGCGGGAGGTGGTAGACACTCGCAAGCTCTTCGATGTTGAGTATATAGCCACCCCTAGTGAACGTGCGCTGGCGATAAGGGACAAGGCTTTCTTTGTTAAAACTACCGCTACTTGCCTTGAAGCCGTTAAGGTTGGTAGAGTTAAATTGCTTGAAGGTACCCACAATTGCTTGCATTTGCTGTCGCGCGTGCACTTGGCTATCGCCTAGGTAGGCGATGCGAATTTTTACTTCGTAGCCTAGTTTTGTTGCCTTCTTCTCGGCTTCGGTGATCCGCGTCTTGTCGCGGTCGGAAAGTTCTTTCGTTGTCGTTGTTTTTTCACCTGCCTCAGGTGGGCGCCAGAGGGCTTCGAATAATTGCGGAAGCCAGCCGATAGATTTTACACTGACACTCCCCTTGCCAGCCCGTAGGTTGTTTATCCACCGTTCGGCGGTTTTGTGCCAATCATCGGCGACAGGCCGTACAAGCATTTGTACCCAGATTTCTTCACCAGTTGTTTCAAGCTTCGCCAGGGTGCCGGTAATACCAGCAAGGGGGTCTACCTCGAAACTTTGGAAGGTTTTTATTGGCAGCACTTCGTTGTCGGTGAGGGTTACTTCGGTAGTGTAAACAACACCGTGCTCGCGTTCGTGAGTGACGTAGTCTTCGTCGGCGGCGCGAATCTGGACGGTTGGATATTGGGAGTAGATCTGGCTTTCTACGAAGCTTCGCAGGGTGCGGGGTACCCATACGTAAAAACGAATTTGTCCGTTTACCGACGCAAATTCGAAACTAAGATGTTCTTGCACTCCCCCATTGGCGCGAAGCTCAGTTTTATCGCGCAGAATACCGTGGAGGCTCGCGAACATTTGCTCGGCGGCAAGTTCTTTCTTGTCGTTGGTCTTGGGAATTTCAAGTATCAGGAGGTCGCCTTCTGGGATGTTTACCACTTCAGCGCGGCGATAATTACGCCAGGTAAGAAATGCAAGTATGAGAACAATAGGTATCCAAATATACCACTGCATGAAGAAATTGAAAATTGCGCCTATTATTTCCATAAATAACCTGCCTCTATTCTCTCACCTCTGGTGCTTTAAGGCAATATTGGAGGCACTTCATACTATTATTATACCATATTTATTTTAAAAAAACAACCTAGCTGGTAAACGAAGAAGAGCCCGTCGCCAGTGAGCGATGCATCACTCGGGTGACGGGCTCTTCTGGGGGCGGGCGGGTATAGTGGAGATATGCGGTCAGTAGAGCTCTTGCAACTGCACCGGCACAAACCGCAGGACGATGTTGCCCTGTGCGCTTTTCTCGGGTATTAGCCCTTGACGCACAGTAGTGCCAGGGGACGTGCCCGGTCGCTCGTACGTGAGTGACGACAGGAGCTCGAGGGCTGCCTCTACCGCATCATCCTTTCCGAGAACTCCAACCCCCTTCCACTGGTTGAGAAGGTTGATACCCTCGGTGATAGTGCGTGCTTCGCTGCGGGATAGGAGCACCGCAACACCCTGCACCATGTACCTGAGCAGGGTGTTGAGTGGTGTCTCGATTTCATCGAACTGCATTCTGCGAGCCTCGAGGTACTGAGGTGCCGCCCATACCACGAGCTTAAAGAGCCGTGCGCGCAGGATGGTGGTGAGGTGTTCATAGAGGAGGTCGCGGGTTGACTCTTCAGTTGTACTCTCTCCCCTTTTGCGTATGTCCTCCATCCCGCTGGGGTCTCCCAAGAGGCCTTCGGCGGCACTCTCAAGAGTGACGATCGAGGGAAGTCCGACGTCGTGTCGTAACTTCTGCGTCATTCCTTCCCCCTGGGATCTCCTGTATTCGTTGTGCACGCGTCGTGCACCAGCAACAAGGCTGCTGTTCTCGGACATGATTCTCCTTTAACTAGAAGGTTCGAAGGGTATGCCTTATGAGACAAGTATCACCTATTCAGCTAGTGCACGCAAGCGTAAGGGGTATGGGGCGACTACACTTCTTCAGCGAGCGTGTAGGTTGCCTTGGCAACTCGTTTGAATTGGTTCTTGCTTTGAAGGTTGAGCAAGATGGTCGTCTCTTTTACTTGGCGGCTTTTGAGGACTCGTTTAACGATTTCGTCGCGGTGGAGAGGCTCGTTGGAGTCTTTTAGCACCTGGGTGATAATATCACTCACTGTCCCCTTACTGTATCCCCAGTTATCAAGAGCATAGATACCACGGCCAATAAGGACGAAGCGCTTGTCTTTAATAAGTTCATTATGAATTGCCTGGGTGGTAACGTCTTTGCGCTTAAAAGAACTGTCTTTAATAGATTTTGCGATGTCTGAGAAGTGGAGCGGTTTGCCGTTTTCCGCCAAAATAACGTAGATTTTATCACGAATATTCTTTGGGTTAACGGTTGGCCATTTTGCAAGGCCCCAGAGTTCGCGTAGATGTGCGAGGAGCTTGCTAATACTTGCAAGCGCAGCTACTTGTGATGGGTGCTCATAGCTTAGTTTGTCAAAAAGCTGGTCAACGGTTTGCGGTTCTTTGGCCTCTTTAATTACTTTCACGATTTCGTCTATACGACTTTTTAGCTTTTTTTCATCGCCGTAGTCAGCAATAGCAACCGCTTGGAAATAATTGTCGTTCTCGTCTATGACGGTAAGGCCAGGAGCGAGGGTAGCGATAAAGGCAACGTGGGCACGTTCCATTTGATTCGTAGGCTTATCATACAGCTTATCGGCAAGGTCTTGCACCCGTGCGGCGCGGCCCATTTCACTAAGGGTGCGGATAAAGGTCTTTTCAAGAACGCCAACGGTCTCAGTTTTTCCTTCCTCGGCGGCTATTTTAAGACGGATAAGAATAGCCTTTTCAAGTTGACGAACGCGTTCTCGGGTGATGCCAAGGAGCTCACCAATCTGCTCAAGTGTTTCTCGGCGGTCATACAAGCCAAAGCGGCGAGTAATAATTTCGCGCTCGCGCTCTTGGTCGATAAGGGCAATAATGTCGCTGACGCCCTTTTCGATGTCGAGGGTCTGCTTCACTTCAGTGGTTTCCGTCATGTTCTCCGTCTTTCTTCCTGTCCACACCTTAGGATATTACTGGTTTTAACAAATGCTTTGTATCATTATACAAGATTATGTAAATAATGTCAAAGAATTTGTTTGGTTAATTCATTATACCATGAAATAGACACACACTGTATATAGTGGTATTACAGTTTAGTTATCCACAGTATGTGGTATAGGAAGTTAACACGCCCCCTCTACGAGGCGCATATCGTTAGTGAAGTGCCAAATAATGTCTGAATAGTTCTCCGAAGTCCCCTCAACACAGAAATAGGTTTGCATCGTCGGTGTGGGTAACGGCTCCTCCATAACACCGCCATTCCCAGGCGCTGCCCAATAGTCCCAAAAACTTTGTATAGGGAATGAGCCCCCGCGGCGTTTGTAGGTGTCAACCATGTCAAGGTAGAAGTCGCGCACTACCTCTGTTGCGTTGGGGTTATATTGTTGATCATGCCCTACATAGCTATTCGCGTAGTCAACAAGGGCGGCTTCGGTAACAGGGGTGTTCCATTGTTGCGTTTGCCATGCCTCAATCTGCATACGGTTATAGTTCCAGACATCACAGCGCACAACGTAGTCCATAGTTTGCCCACCGTTATTCTGTCCTTGTCCTTGCCCTGCTGCGATTTGTTCGTCGCAGATGTCACGCAAAAGAACCCCTTTTTGTACGGGGGTAAGATAATTGTAATGTGGTTCAGTTTCGCTTACGGAAAGTTCAATGGTATTTCCATTTGTAGCGGTAATTGTAGCGGGAAGCGACGTTGGGTATTCGCCCACATCTCGGTAATAAAGTTGCACTCCGGTCATCGCGCCATCTAAATCACTTTGTACTGTTCGCTCTACGGCTTGCCGTTGAACCCCGGTATACCCTACGTATGACACAAGCGCAAGGATACTAATAACCGTAATAACAATAATAAGCTCAACGATAGTGAAGCCATTTGGGTGTTTAAAGCGCATATGCTTACAGTATAACGGGTAGGCTAAGAAATGAAAAATCCTGCCCCGTGCGGGCGCCACGCCACCTGTTCGGTGGGGGCGCCTCTGCACGGGCAGGATCATCGCCGCGGCTTCTTTCCGGGAATCGACTGAAGGAAATCATCGTTATCGTCCGGTGGAACAAAGGTCTGCCGCTGGTACCTCGCTTGCTCCTTCTGGTGTTGAACCATAACACGATGCTCTCGTCTGCGCTCCCACCAGTCTGTGATGTTACTCGTAGTGAAAAGCACGACGCAGATCATGCTCAGGGCGCCACCGATAGCGAGGCGGAGATACCCCTCTTCGCGCTCACCCTTGAGGAGCTCGGCGATTCCGTACAGGATTACCGAACAGGCAAGCATAGCCGTGACAATCGCTGTACTGATGTGACGATCTTCGCGGATTCGCTCCATGATTTCTGCCGCGTGCGTCGACCACCACGATAGCACCACCGCGATCGCCATGGTTGCAGCCAGGCCTATCAAGATAAACCCGGCAAGTATCTCAAGCCCGAGGGCGATACCATAATTCATCCTCTCCCCCTCTCGGTTGGTAGGGTGTTTGCGACGTTCGCAACCACAAGAGAACTAACCCTATTATACCATATTTATAATAAAAAAGCTATTTTTTGCGGGATTTAGTGGTTTTCTTGGCCTTGGTAGCCGGCTTTTTTGCGGTAGTTGCCGCGCGACGCGCAAAACGCCCTTTTGCCTCAGGTGCTTCGGCGATCATTTGAGTCGCTTGCTCTTTTGTAATTGTTTTAGGGTCGGTGTCTTTGG
>DODJ01000046.1 GCA_003545655.1 Candidatus Saccharimonadota bacterium | reverse complement strand
TCGCATCGACCTTCACCTCACCGTAACCTCCGTGAATAATGAACACATTTTGCATACAAAAACGTTGAAAGAATTTCAACAGTCTAATCTGTTAAATACCGTGAATGCGGCAAGGATACAACAGAAAAGTAGGTATAAACGTAGCGATTATTACAATAGTTATGCCACTCTCGGCGAAGTTACATCACTTTTTTTCATTGAAGAATCGGCGAAAAAACTTGCACATACCGCCGCCCATAAGCTCTCACTGTCAAGTCGGGGGCTTCTGAAGGTATTCCGTATTGCTCGCACTATCGCTGATCTTGAAAGGGCTTCAACCGTTACCACCCAACACATCTCTGAAGCCCTTCAATATCGCTAAATACGTTCTCGCGCCGCGCCTCTTGTATTTTCCCTAATAATTTGCTAAAATAACCCCTGAGTTATTGTTCAAAAACGGCTCACAAAAGCCGACCCTCCACCACAGCATCCGAAAGGGCACACGAAGGGGCGGCTCAACTTAGGTAAACCAGGGGTAACCACCCCTCGTAAAAGGAGAGTATAATAAACCAATCCACACGCATCAACGGGCAGATTCGCGCAAACGAACTACGCGTTATAGGGCAAGAAGGCGAACAACTCGGCATCATGAGTCGCAGCGATGCGCTCGCAATGGCAGAGGAAGCTGGCTTGGACTTGGTTGAGATCTCCCCTAACGCCGACCCTCCGGTGGCAAAAATCATCGACTGGGGCAAGTACCAGTACCAAAAGATGAAAGAAGCCCAGAAGAACAAGCGAAACAGCAAGCAAAGCGAGCTCAAACAAATGCGGTTTGGCCTCAAGATTGGACAGGGTGACTTGGACATAAAGCTACGCAAAGTTCGCGAGTTCCTCAAGGATGGTCACAAAGTACGTATCCAAATTTTCTACCGTGGTCGCGAGATGGCCCACAAAGAACTTGGCTACACTATGATCGAACGGATCGGCACCCTACTTGAAGACGAAGCCGTTTTCGAGCACCAGCCTACCATGGCTGGCCGCAACCTCAGCGTCGTAATTAGAGGAAAATAAGGAGTTACACTAATGCCAAAGCTAAAGACCCACAAAGGGACTGCTAAACGAGTAAAGGTTACCAAAACTGGTAAAGTTACTCGTCAACGTGCTTTCGGTGCTCACCTTCTTGCGAAGAAAAGCAAAAGCCGTAAGCGACGTATTAACACCACCGCTACCGTAACTGGTGGAACCGCTAAAAATATTAAGCGAGCTCTGGGCGTCTAAGAGAACCCCCGTAAGGGAGTTCCGCCTACGACTATAAGGAGAATAAGACAATGCGAGTTAAGAAAAGCGTCCAAGCACGCGCCCGCCACAAAAAAGTATTAGCCCAAGCAAAGGGTATGCAGCACAACCGCACCCGTAGCTTCCGTCTTGCCAAGCAAGCCGTTACCCGCGCACTTGAATACAGCTACCGCGACCGCCGTAACCGCAAGCGCGACCTTCGTGCCCTATGGATTACCCGTATCAACGCGGCTGCGCGCCTTGAAGGCACCACCTACGGTAAGCTCATTGCTGGCCTAAAGGCTGCAGACATCGAAGTTGATCGCAAGGTACTTGCTGAGCTAGCCGTATCTGAGCCAAAGGCTTTCGCTGCGATTGTAAAATCAGCTACTCAATAGAACCCTTCTTATTTCAAAAAATGCCGCCTGATTTGGGCGGTATTTTATTATAGCTCAACCAAATGATGAGAGCTTTTAATTATATCGAACTCATCGGGAGATAATATTAACGAGCCATCTCGTCCGTTAAATAAGGGTATGTACACCTCGTGTTCAATCAATGTCTGAACAGTATCTCCTACTATTGCCTCATCGCTAACAATTATTTGACGGATTTTAGTTGACGGAATACCTCCAAAAAATTGTTCCTGGTAGGACCTGTTAGACTCAATATGAATTTCGTCTTTATCCTCGACGCTTATCTTAAACACAATCTTAATAGGACCGTACGCATCCCCCTTACGTAAAACTTCAAGCTTCTCATTTGTATCTAAAGTAGGCGCTACCTTGATAAAGCTCACAGTGAAAGGAAAGTTGACTACGCCGGTGCGGGTGTTCCCAATTACTCCCTCACCGGAAAGAAGTCCATTCTCGAGAATCGATCGCAGCGCTTCGATGCGTTGCGTTGCATGCACCAACCCACTGTTCTCAAGCATCCCTACCGTTTCTTTTAATCGATTATGCACATCTTGCTCTTGCTTACGCTCCTCACTCCTCGACGCTTCAACTATATATGAATACCGGTCACGAATTATAGACTCCTGTCGAGAAGCCTCTAGACTACCCAGGGATACATTGCTTTCGTTGCCTAATTGAATAGAAGTAAGATCTTCGTTACTAAACCGCTGTCTCCAAATTACTGCCAGCGATGCTACGGCAGCAGCTGGGTCACGATCGGCATTTAAGACCTCGCGCACCGTATTGGGCAACAGATGCGGTGCATACTGTGATATAACATCACGCATAAGCATCAATGTTATATCCGGCGACCATTGACTTGCCTGCAAGTAAACTTCTATATCCTCAAGGTTAATCCCAGTAAATTTATCGTGAAGCTTATTTAACTTTTCAATATCAGCGTAACTTGCGTGTCCGACCATCTGTTTAACGAGATCAAACGGAAGAGATTTAGCACTTTCAATATAAGCATCTCGCTCTTTAAGTAATTTAACTCCTCCGTTAAATTCGTCGAGAAAATCTGATTCCTCAAGAAGTGCGTTGATTTTTCGCTGGGTATCAAGTAGCTGTTGATGATCCTCTCCAGGTAATTCATCTGCTTTAGTAAAGGTTTTATCAGGTTCCGGAGATTGAAAGACTTCTTTTGTCATATATTTTTATGCTTAGCTTTTCCATTACTATAGTAAAGCTTGGTTGAGAATTCAATGCTAAGATGATGCGCTGAATTCTAGAATTTTTATCATACAGAAAATTTAAAACACCCCTAGTGGGAGTGTTTTAAATGAGCAGCCAGCCTGTAAGCCGGGTTTTGTCGAGGACGACCATCTATCTACTTGTACCATTGCTGATACACTCCAGCGGGTATCGGCCAGCGAGCGGACCACTCTTTTATGCTGACCTCCTTGCAGCCGACAGGGTTTACCTTCTCCATATGTCACCATATGACGCTGTGGGCTCTTACCCCACTCATTTCACCCTTACCTCTCAGTAGTAGTCGAGCTTTCACCAAACTACACTGCATTCGCGAGGCGGTATTGTTTCTGTGGCACTTTCCCTAGGGTTACCCCCGGTCGCCGTTAGCGACTGTCGTGTCCTATGCTGCCCGGACTTTCCTCTTACCATTTCAGGCAAGCGGTCGTCTAGCGGACTGCCTTTAAAAACTATAGCAAAATTACCCTAAAAGTTCTACGGTGGGGCCTTTTGCAATAAGCTTCTTCTCCCGCGCGTGAGTATCGAGCGTTTTATTCACCATACCGTCCGCCAATTGATTAAATTGCCGATTCACATGAGTAAATGTTACCCGCTCGAATTGCTCCATAAGCATTCGTATGCGTTCGTGTACTGGCCATAGCTCGCGATTTTTAATTTTATAGAAGCCTTTCATCTGATTCACCACCAGCATACTGTCTACCTTAAAATCAACTTTCTTGTAGCCAAGCTCAAGTGCTTTTTCTAGGCCAAGCAATACCCCCTGATATTCGGCAATGTTGTTTGTCGTAATACCTAAATATTCACCGCCCTCTTCTACAACTTCCTGACGATTATTTAGAATCACATACCCAGCTGCAGACGGCCCAGGATTACCCCTCGATCCCCCATCAGAATATATAACAATGCTGTCATCTGTAGATTTATTAACATCGTTAAGTTTTGTTATGTTTAAAGTCTTATCTGTTAACTCTTCTTGTTGAATAATACCTAAGAGTAATTGAGTTAAATCAGTGAGCTCATTCTGTTGTATGCTTGACATCGAATGCCATTTATACTTGCTATAGTTTCCACTCAACTTCATAGGGTGCCGTTGTGGCGCAAGTGTTACTAAATATACGATTACCCCGTATTGTATAGCCCTATCATCGTAGTCAATATAGGTCACCGCATCAAAGAGCTGAGAAGACTGAATATGAAGACCGGCGTCATCATGGAGATAGCGGCGCAGCGCATCCTCGGGCTGTTCTCCATACGCCAACTTGCCACCAGGCAACTCGTACTTCCCCAGAATCGTTTGCCGCCCATTGTTTCGTTTCAGCAGTAATGCCTTACCATCTTCGTTAATAATTGCACGAACCGATAGGCGTTGTTTCATAGGTGTTTTATGTTTCCTCTTTTTATACTTTCAGTATAGCATAGCCCCCTAAAAACAAAAGAAGCCAACAAGGGCTTCTTTGTATGCATATAGTTATGGTCAGGGTGACAAGACTTGAACTTGCGACCTCACGGCCCCCAGCCGTACGCGCTACCAACTGCGCCACACCCTGGAAATAAAAATGCCTGTACATACTATACAGGAGAGGGTGTCGTAGTACCAAGGAAGGGGTGCCTAAACGTTGATGATATTCCCCGCGTATGTGCAAGGTGGATGACCGCAAAACCGTTCCACGGAACGAAATCATTTGGCCTTCCTCATCAATGATATCGGAAAATCATGTGCGCCTAGGGTCCTTCCCTGGTACTTCTTATTATACTCCTCTTTTCCTTAAGAAACACGGAAAATGGTATAAAATACATCAAGGAAAAAGTCGATTGCTCCTGTCATAAAGGCTCCCAGCACTGACCCGGCAAGCACCACGATAGCGAATACAAATAGCACCCCAAACTGCTCGATAACGCGCATCCCTGTGCGAATGAAATCGGGGGCTAACGCATAGAGTACACGCGAGCCGTCAAGCGGAGGTAAAGGAAGCATATTAAAAATAAAGAATCCAAGATTTACCGTAATCATGGTGGTAAGGATAAGCGCGCCCACGCCGACTACTGGCGCGCCAAGCAGTGCCCAAACACCGAACGAAACAAAAGCTATGAAAAAGTTTGTCAGTGGACCACCCAACGCAACGAGGGCCGCCCCCCAATCACCCCAGCGCACTTGGTCTGGCCGAAATGGCACCGGCTTCGCCCCACCGAAAATTGGGCCACCCAACAACGCCAACCCTAACGGGAGGAGAATGGTGAGAAAGGGATCAATATGTTTTATCGGGTTAAGCGTTAGGCGACCTTCATTTTTCGCCGTGTCGTCGCCCAGCCAATAGCCCACAAAAGCGTGCATGGCCTCGTGAAGGGTCATCGAAAAAAGAATCACCCCAAATACCACCGCGAGTTGCAAAATAATATCCATTACTCTTTAGTATACCGTAAAACAGATGCCTTTCGACATCTGTTTTACGGTATACCACGAAACGCTTAGTCCTTTGACGGCATAAGAACAAATACAAGTAGTACAATCGGTCCAGCAAACGGTACTAACGCAATAAAGACCCAGCCCCATGCGTACCCTGCATCGCGAAGACGACGTACAAGTACAGCGAGACTTGGCAAGAAAATGGCGAGTGACCACAAGATATATACGAGACCCGCGCCCAATGCTAGTCCTGCTACCTCAGTAGTGCCCACAGATGTTGTCACTTGATTAATAATATTAAAGGGGATGCTTACCAATGCAACAAAAAGTACCCACCACCAATATTCTGAACGGCTCGCTCGCCCCGAAAACTCGGCATACTTTTTGAATACCGTTGTAATTGCTTGACCAAAATTCATACCTTGCCCCTCCAGTTTATGTATCTTCAGTATGGCACAAATACTCAGCAAACGCAAAGACTACCCCTATTGACTCTTACCCCTTAAAAAGGTATAATGGGTACCAATGTCCTTATAAAGGAGAAATAATATGACAGCACGATGCGAACTCACCGGTAAAGGCAAGCAGTACGGCAACAACGTTAGCTTTTCTTTGCGTCGCACCAACCGTGTGTTTAAGCCAAACCTTCAAAAGAAAACCTTCATGGTTGACGGACAAAAGGTTACTATGGTTCTTAGCACCTCGGCTATCCGCACGCTAAAGAAAAAAGGCGTTATCGCCTAACCAGCCTCTTACTTCAAAAATCACCCCATCCGGGTGATTTTTTATTGGGCGCCAACTCGATATATCGTTTCAACTTCAGCATCAGTTAAAGCGCGGTTATAGACACGAGCGTCATCAACTTTCCCCTGCCAACCACTGCTACTAGTGGTAAAGCTAAACGATGCCATCGCCGGGCGGACCGCGGCGGGATCGACTGTGCTAATAATAGTGCCGTTCACATACCCCCGTATCCTTGAACCGTTATAGGTAATCGTGACGTGCCGCCATTGATTGACCGTCCCTAGGTTTACAAGCGTACCCGAACCGGCGTATGTCCCCGAAAACGGCGAAGTCCCCCATTCAAAATAAACATTATTACCGTAGGCAGATGTACGAATACCAAAATTAGTATGAGTATCGCTTGCACCCATAATTTGCGGCCACTGATTAGTAGAGGCACCCGTGCGTGCGACCCAAACCGAGTAGGTAAATGCATTTGGTACGGTCGACAAGCCCGCCGGACTGCCTACATTAATATACATATTAGACTCACCTAATTGGTACGCCGTATTCGCAACCCCGTTCACCCCAGTCGTTAATGTTGCCCCGTAGACAGTCCCATCAACCCCGTTCCCACTTGCATCCTCCGCATCACCATTAAACGGCCACCAAGCTAGCAAGCCATCACAAGTGCCCTCAATAGGTACCGTCATCGTGCTCGTCTGAAAATACGTCAACCCTTGAGAAGTAGCTGTAATACAGTACCCTTTCGGTGAAACTGTATTATTACTTGTTACCGTGTACTGCACATCGCCCGAAGATAAGCCAGCAGCAGCTGCGTTTGCCGGAAAAGTGTCAGCGTTTTGCGCCGCATAGGCTAATACCTTCTTTACCCCTTGGCTTATAGCTGATTGGACTGCTGATTGCTTGGCGCGTTCTTGAATACCGGTGTAAGCGACGATCGTTATAGCAGCAAGAATTGCAATCACCACTATCACAATGAGTAACTCGACTATTGTGAATCCGTGTCTACGGCTGCCCACCAATCCCCCTTGTTATAATCGCTCGAGCTTGTATATCGTCAACGCTGCAGGTAGTGCCGACGCGCTCTTAAATTTAGCTTTCGGAAGTTCTTCTACCGGAGCACCAAGCTCTTTTATAAATTCGTCAAGCTCAGCCTGGGGCACTTCGTACTTCAAAGCACTATCATTATAATGTACCGGAATTACCACCTTTGGATCAATTTGGCGCACAATTGTTGCCGCACCCGTTGGGTCGAGTGTATATCCGCCACCACCGACAGGAATAATAACTACGTCAACAATACCCAAATCTTCAAGTTGTGTTTCACGTACCTTTTCGTAGATATTTCCAATAAGCGCAACTCGGATGTCTCCGGCCTCGATACGATACATTGTTGATAGCTTAGGGTCGGCGTCAGTATCTAGGTGACGCTGCGCGGCTACTCCGCGTATGTCAAAGTCGGCTATTCCGTATTCACCTGGACCTTCAATTACAAGCTTTGCGTCATCCGAGTTCACGGCAAAGCGTGGCTCGGTAGCAACTTCAATAGCTTCTTTTACGGGCAGGTTCTTTAGCCCTATTACTGAAAGGTTTGGGTCGGCAACAATAGTCGCCTTCTTGGTTGAAAGTAGTACTCCGTTACCACCTTTGTATTCAATCTCAAACATATATACTCCTTTTCTGGCTGCTACTGACTATTACTGCCGCTCAATATATTATCTTTATCTATCGCAACACTGTGTTTATCTGACAATATTTCTGTAATAAATTTATCACGAACACTTAAGCGATAGTAGAATTCGTCGTAAGGAAGCACTGTGTAGTTTAATTCACGGCCTTCAATTTTTTCAATCATCGCTATGGCATTCTTTACTTTCGTTGCAGGCAAGTTGCCTACTAGTACAATATCGACTGGTGAGAGAGAACCTTTCACCAGTACTCCTGAAAGCACCGCTAAGCGAAGTGCAGGAATCTCGTTAATAATAGTAATGTGATGATCGTTCACGCCATCTGCACTTGACGTAGCAGACGTTGGGCCAGCTGTAATAGTCTCGCCAGCAAAAATAGCCCGAAGCGCGGTGTAAAATTCATAGCGCTGATTTACCTGGTAGTATAACTTATTGTCCGCGTTGTCGCTGGTAATTACACCAACTTCAAGCATATTCGAAAGCTCGCGACGAACCGAGTTAATTTGCTCGTCAATAAGCCGAGTAATTTCGCGAACATAAAAAGATTGTCCAGGATGGCTCATGAAGAGATGCAGTAGCTTTACACGCGTTTTTGAGCCGAATAGTTTGTCGATCATCCCCGTTATCCTTTGTTCAACTTTACTGTTCTTATCATATCATACCTCTACAGTTGAATTGAAGTGATGTTGTTCCCTAATTTTTTCCACGACCTCTGCAGCCCGAGCTTTATAAGGCGCAGAGGCCCTTAGAAAGCACGGCGCGAAGCCGTCTGGGAAAAGTTATGGGAGCAACTGCTTCTTTTCAAGTTGTTGAGCAATATAGTTATAGGCTTCATCAAGTTCAACCCAATGAACAAATGGGTTGCGCTTGAGCCACGTTTTCTGGCGTTTTGCAAGTTGCCAGTCGGCCGTTACAAAGCGGCGTGTTAATTCGGCTTCATCAAACTCATTATCCAAAAAGTGGTGTACTAATTTATAAATATTTCCGGTCATTGCCTCACTATCCCAGCCATACTTTTCGCCCAATATTTTTGCCTCTTCAACCATTCCCAT
>DODJ01000030.1:18944-19763 GCA_003545655.1 Candidatus Saccharimonadota bacterium | reverse complement strand
GAGCCATTACCCGAAGGCGCCAACTGAGCTACCCGAACTGCATTGGTTCCGATATCGAGTGCAAAGAAGTCGCCCACGCCGTGTATAGCCATAATGTCACTAATTATACTGAAAGCATAAGCATAAAAGCAATAGATGATCCCTTAATATCGCGGCGGAAGTTCAGAAGATTGTACTGTTTTCACCCGGGCGGTTTCGTTTTGCAGGGCAGTTGCCCATAAATATGCGTCCGGGCGAAGATTAAATACCTCGGCGGGGTCGCCAGCTCCAGTACCCGTACCAGCACCCGCGGTGCGATACAGTAGTAATGTATCAGTAATAACTGGACCATTTACCGTAAGGCGAGCGCCACAAACATCACCGCCTAAATCTGCAACGTTGAATATCGAACAAGTCCGTACCGTGTCAGTGGCAACTAGCCAGGCGTCTATTTGAGCAACCGTTTCATTAACCACAATGTTCCGTGCAATAATCACCACTTGCGGTAGCGCCCCCATAAGAGCACGGCTTGATTCATCCGCATCCTTTGTAATGACATTGCTGTAGAAAACGTTACTCGCCACAGTCACCGTTCTCCCTGGCGCGCTAATAACAATCCACTTCCCTTTTGGAATATCCGCACTTGAGGTAAGCGTAATATCGCCAGTTGCGGAATACACCGCGTTAGGCGCAAGCGAAGCAATATCCTGCGCGCCCGAGATATTCGTCGTTGCCCGCGAGGCAAGCGTGCTCATCAATGTCAAAGCAGGCTGCGAGGTTGCGATAGCATACCCCCCTACGTTACTACTATTACACGTACCTGATGAAGTGGTATTTGCG
>DODJ01000030.1:18502-18640 GCA_003545655.1 Candidatus Saccharimonadota bacterium | reverse complement strand
GTACCTGATGAAGTGGTATTTGCGAAAGTAAGAAGGCTCAGTGTACAGTAATTTCCCTGAGTTGTCCCCCCAGAATATCCGGCTGCTGAAGCCATGTTTGTAATACGTGTTGGGGTAACAATACCGTATTCCGACCAA
>DODJ01000030.1:0-18209 GCA_003545655.1 Candidatus Saccharimonadota bacterium | reverse complement strand
CGTTGGCGTAACAATACCGTATTCCGACCAAGAGCCATAATAGGTGCCATTTGATTGTGTACGACTGGTTGCAACGCGAGCAGTTGCACTAGTTGCACCCCGCCCCACCCATAGGTCGCCACCAAGAACTTGAACTTTTGGTTTCTTGTTAATAATAATGCACGACACCGCCGAGTGCCTCCAGTTTGAAGTACCTTCTTGATAGTTACGCACCGAAAGCACAAAACATACCTGTGTCCCAAGCGCCTTATTAGATAAGTCTCCTGTACCAGTATAGGTTCGTGTGTTTGGATAGCCAAAACCACCCGATTCAGTCCCACTGCTTAACACATTACAAGAAGCCTCACCGGTAAAGAAAGCACACGCAGTCGCGCCAGTACCACCCGACTGGTTTGGAATACCTACCGACGCTGGATACTCAATCTGAGTAAGTTGCCAATCGATATTAGTGCGCGACTTTGTTGGGCCATTATTTGTAATAGTTCCTGAAACAGCAATCGTGCCCTGGTCACTCTCAGCGTTACCACCCCCAGCTGGACTCGTTACGTTTGGAACAAGTGAGTAGTTATACGGGATATTCGCACACGCCCAGCCACTTGCGAACCAGCTACCGTTATTCCACGAACCGGGGTTCCAGGCAATACGCTGACAAAGGGTGTTGCCTACGTCGTTCTGTGTGACATCATAGAGGGTATACGGGCTTGCTGAACGCCCAGGGTTACCCGGGAATTGAGCATATTCGTATACAAACAACGAACCTGCACCCCCGCTTGCCCAACCATTCGGCGCATTTTGACTGTTCCACCCATTGGAAAAGCCAGTCTTGTCTACATTGAAATAGATGTTTCTATCCATGTTATCAGGCCCGTTATTGCGCATATCGTGGTACCAGTTCAAGCGATCACCCGGTGTAGCAGTAATAGTACCCTGCCTTGCAAGCGATTTATTAGCAGTGCGCCCATTTTGAATATACGATTGCCCGTTAATTGTCCACTCGGTCGTCTTGGGACCATCACAGAACCATGCTACATCTACACCCCAGTGACCCTCATACGCAGAGTGCTCTAACATAAAGGCGCTCTTCACCTGGCTTACTATATTGATAACGTGCTGTTGATAGGCAGCCCCCTGATATTGATAATTTCCGGCTGCATTGTACACATACGGGTCTGCGCCCGACGTGGGGCGGTTACGGTCGTACCAAGCACCGGAATAGTTAAAGCTCTTCTCGCTTCCAGAAGAATTTCGTACCACGTGTACCCACACACTATCGCCTGAATACTCGGCACACGCTGCCTGTACCGACCACCAAGGGGTACCATCACGGAAGCCACCATCTGGCCCACCCCCGTATTTATTGAACTTCTTCCAGCCAAACCCATTAGTAGTATAATATCCACCACCGCCACTTGTACCGGAACCTCCCGACCCCCACGCCGCATTCGCCTGTGGTGCAGTGGCGAGTACCATCATAAACACACCGGCAATACCCAAAAACACAAACCCAATAGCACGAGGTTGTTGCATAGCACGTAAGATATTCGCGAGCAGCATCACCTACTGATCCTCTGAAGCACCTTCGGTTACCGATAAGCCAGAAATAGCCGTTTCATATTCAAATAATGGAATCGCCGTCCGGAGGTTGTTATCCGGGAAAATCCGTTGATCGTGCAACGAATGTAAGGCATCTAGCGCACTCTGGGCAGCTGACGCGTCGCTACGTTGAATTGCGCCCCAGAAGATAATCACCTGGCACGTTGGGTCGGCTTCATACCCCGCGCGTGACCTTACCGTATCAACAACCGCCGTAAGGCCTTCGGTATCTATCATTGGACCATCATCCAGCCCCCCGCGGTACGAATATTCTGTTGCGCTATTGTACGCAGTAACAACATCATCGCCACACACGTTCGATGCTGCAGAATATTGCACTGCCGCTCCGTTCCAAATAATCACTAGCTTACCAGAGAGCACAAGCCACACCACCGCACCAACCAGTAGCACCCCTGCGATAATTGCACTTCCTATACCTATTTTTTTCATCTATACCCCTTACTCGATTCTGTACTTATCTCTAGTATACTATGTATAAGCAAAATACATAGCTGTGCGTAGGTTAGTATCTAGGAGGCAACTCTTTAAACTCAACCGTTTTAACCCGGGCTGTTTCGTTTTGCAAAGCAGTTGCCCATAAATACGCATCAGGCCGAAGGTTGAATACTTCGGCAGGGTCGCCGGCTGCAGCGCCCGTACCCGCACCCGCAGTGCGGTACAACAACAGCCTGTCCGTGATAACTGGACCATTCACCGTAAGGCGAGTGGTGCAAACATCGCCACCAAGATCAGCTACAGTGGCTATTGAACAGGTGCGGATAGCATCGGTAGCAACTAACCAAGCGTCCACCTGCGTAACTGGTTCGTTGACAACAATATTATGCGCAATAATAACCACCTGAGGAAGTGCACTAAGCAGCGCCCGGCTTGACTCGTCTGTATCTTTTGTAACCGTATCCTGGTATATAATGTTGCTCGCAATAGTCACCGTCCTCCCTGGCGCACTAATAACGACCCATTTTCCTTTTGGAATAGTAGCACTCGACGTAAGAGTAACGTTGCCAGTTGCAGAGTACACCATATCAGCAGCTAGTGAAGCGATATCCCGTGCACCGGAAATATTTGCCGTTGCCCGCGTAGCAAGCGTACCCATAAGGCTAAGAGCGGGTGACGATGCTGCAATAGCATACCCGCCAACAGTACTACTGTCACAAGATCCTGATGAGAGAGTATTTGCAAAGGTCAACAGGCTTAATGAGCAGTAGTTGCCCTGAGTTGTACCCCCAGAATACCCGGCTGCTGAGGCCATGCCTGTAATACGCGTTGGCGTAACAATACCGTATTCTGACCAAGAGCCATAGTGAGTATCGCCTACTTGCGTGCGACTAGCCACTACACGGGCAGTTGCAGTAGCTGTGCCCCGCCCTACCCAAAGGTCACTACCAAGTATTTGGACTTTTGGTTTCTTCCCAATTACATAACAGGCAAGAGCAGAGTGCCGCCAATCACCCGTAGATTGATCATACGGCCTCACCGAAAGTGCATAGCATACTTTCGTCCCCAACCCATAGCTAGATATAGTACTTGGAGCGGTATGTGCGGCTCCGCTTGTCTCGTACACACGCGTACCAGATGCAAGCACTGAACACCCTGCAGTACTACTGAAATACCCACATGGATCAGAACCACTAGTCCCTCCATTAGTATTTGGTAAATCTGAAACCGCAGTACCTGGTGTATATACTAATTCCGTTAACTGCCACGCTGTATCTCTTGAGTCTGTTGGACCAGCGTTTGTTACACGACCAGAAACAGTAACCGCCCCAATGTCACTCTCTATAACCGTCTCCCTGGCGGGGCTCGTTATAGAAGGGGTAAGGTTGTAATTGTATACCGTCCAAGAAACCCGAACGAACGAGTCAGAACAATAGATTGTCTCCCACCTAGTAGTGCTGGAATAGTGAGCGCCACAAATATTGTCTAGGTAGACATCCGTACTTCCAGAAGACCGACCAACCACCGACCAGTTCGGAACAACGACCGTCCTCGAAGCGATATATTGGCTATATATATTTCCGTCATTCGGTGGCCCGCTAAACCCCCCTTTGCGGATATTCTCATTAAAACCCCGGTAAACACACCTATACGAACCGCACTCGCCAAACCTCCGTCCCTCACCGTGCCGGTCAGTATACTTAATACAGTCATGCGTTTCGACATAATTGTTATAGTGGTACTTGCCTACTGCTGGGCAGGCGTTATTTATATACCCTGTAACTGCATATTCACCTGAATAATTGTCATTACACCTTTTCCATAGCACATTAAAATCGTAGGTCACAACACCCGTGTTCAGATCTAGCCGCGGATTCGACCCATAACTTGCATGGGCAATAGTATAGCCTAAATTACACCTGCTATTGATCTCGTTCACAGCGCTCGAGTAGTCAAGAACAGCCGCTGACGCGCTCTTTGAACCAATACCCACCAAAGAAATAGCTACGGCTAACAGAAAAACCAGTGGGGTCGCGACGATTAGCTTGCGTATTCGTTTCATACTTTTACGGCGACTTACTCGCTAAGTGATGCTTTTCCCATCATGTCGCCCAGCTCCTCTTTAGTAACCCCTGCAGAGTTATCATAGATATTTTTACCAGACTGCTCGGCCGCCAATAACTGATAGTAGAGCTGCTGGACCTGAGAATAGTCCCCAACTACGTCCGCATACCCTACCGCAAAAAACGCCCTATCTATGTCATTAGACTCCCAGTACTGTGGATTAGAGGTGCTTATCGCCGTTATTGCTACCGAGTACTCGTCACCATACTCTTCTATAATTGCAGCCTGATCCTGAGTAGCTTTGTCATTATAGAAGTCCGTGGATAACGCAGCATAGTCGAGCACCCCATCACCCTGTGTAGCTTCAGGTTGCGTTAAAACAAGCGCACCATCAAACTGGCCTCTTATAAGATAGCCGGCAGTAAAGCCAGCCCCTAAAAGCAAAGCTGCACCAAGTATCACTATTATAGTCTTGTGTACCGAGCCCGTTTGCCTATGCCGATTCATACACCAAATTATACACTATACATAAGCAGAATATTGCATCTACAACGTAGAGCGATTGTAGCTTATGAGCGCCTAGGGTGAAGATACGAGACCCGCTTTGAGGGATCCTTGTATACAAAAAGTGAATCAGCATCGATTTCTTGGTACTCGCCACCGCTCTGGAATGGAAGCGCGTGGGCTGTTTCTTCAAACCGAATATGCATCGCGCGGGCTCTCTCTAGGGGCGCTCTGCCAAACAGGGAAGGTACACCGAATGTAACAATATCGTGCAAGCTTTTCATATTAAGGTTAGTGCGTACGCCAAAATACTCTTTATCGAAGTACTCGTCTGGAAACCGCAACAGCCCCGCAACCGTGGAGTTATTCGCAAATGCTAAATCGGTGCGGCCAGTTTGAACATCCCCACTGTTAACCTGAAAATTAGGCAATCTATCACCACTATACCTAAGGTACTCAACTCCGGCTTGCCCATAGCGCAAGATAGACCGCCAGGCCGGGCTAGCCTTTCTAAGCCTCTCACGGGAGGGTTCATCACGAAAACCAGCAGCAATAATAGCAGTGAGTCCAAACGTTGCATACGAGAACGTCTCGGAAAAAGGTTCACCGTTGGCTTCAATAGTAATGGGGTGTCGATCAATTCGCGGCACGCCGTCTTGCAAGAAGTCGAAAACAGTCTGGTTCTTGTTCATATGGCTAAATGCTGTATCGTTATAGTTTCCATATGGCAAGACGCCAAGCACGATGTTCTGCTTCTGCAAAGCAACAGTAGCAAGTTGCTCTGCCGTTCCGTCACCCGCAGCGCTTATAACCCTTCCCTGCTCGGGAAGACGATCGATAAGATCCTTTACATTATCACCCGCCAAGCGAAACCGTGTGTCCACACGAGAAAAAGCAACGCCCGATTCCTGAAGCGGGCGTAAAACCTCCGACTCAACATTTTTTGCCTTGGTGCTATTTGCGTTTGTAACAACAACTAATGGCTCGGTGGAATGGTAGTTGGGAATTTTATGCATAGTATAGGCTTTTTGTTTATACTGTAGTTATTAATATAATAGCAAATTTTGGCACTTTTGTCAATATACTACCCCTGTTGTGGTACAATGGTGATATATGAGTTTAAGCATAGGTATGGTGAGGATCTAGCTATACCATTCGATATAAAAATCTTAATGCCCGCAAAGACAATCAGACGAGGCTATTCAAGCGAATCCATAAGGCTTCTTACATCTTCTTAGACTTGGAGATCTCTGGATACTTCTGGATAATCTCTTCGGCAAGTTCACTAATAGTAGTTTCAATGACTTCACGTACATCTACCTCTTCGGCTACTTCAGCCATGGCAAGCGCAAGATCTTCGTAAAAGTTTTCATCGCCAGTGAATCTGAACCAAAACTCTTTGCCTGCGTAAAGTATGTAGTCCTTGGCGACAGTCTTGATATTTGCATTCATTTCAGCCGGCTCCCCATACAGCACTCCCAACACGAGGTCATCGTGTTGTAGAGGTAGGCTGTTTGTACGGGCAAGATTTTTCACCGCCTTAAAGTGATCACTGATTGTGGTGACGTCATCCTTGTTAAGGCTGCTTGGCCCTGCTTTAAGTTGACAGTATTTCTTCCTTCCATCAACTGCATCTATGAACTCAATGTCAATTCCAGACACTACAGAACCGGTGCTACCGGCAAACAGCGTACTAACGAATCTCTGCGCTTCATTACCAAATGTCGTAGAGATCGAAGTGCCCAGGATGCGAGGCAAAACAAGCACTTCCGCTAGAGATCGATAGTCAGTATTCCCTTTATAGTAGCTTGCTAGATACGGCCATAAAAATGGATTAATCTTAAACTCGCTTAACTTATTAAGCTTCTTGGTATTACTAAGATGGTTGGAGATTAGGCTGGAGCGCATCCAGTCCTTCGCTCGTTCCAGTATTTGCTGCTTCTGTTCCGTGTTCATTACCCATAAGTGTACTCTTAAACACGCCCGTTTTCAGGACCTCTTCAGCCAAAGCCTTTACGACAGGGGGCGAAACAGCGTTACCGAACTGCTTCTGTGCGCTGAAATCACTATCATGACATATGAACGTATCTGGAAAACCCTGGATCCTCGCAGCTTCACGTGATGACACCTGGCGGAACTTCTTCGGCTTAAAAATCTTGTCGATAAACTGCTGCTTATACTTACTTGGGTCATCCCCGTCCAGATATTCGGTTGCAATAAAGTCACGAGTTCCGGTTGCGGTAAGCGTGGAAAAGATCCCTGAATTTGGCAGGAATACTCGATATACGCCATCGATACCAGAAGAATTTTTTGAATTCAGTAAATCATACTTGCCTTCCGGCGTCTTTTTGAGAATCCTTTTGTCGACAAGCTTATCTAGATCCTTAGCTGTCGCTCCTTGTACCAACTCGGCGATATCGTCAACGCTCATCGGATTACCGTCGGCATCTCCGTAACGCTTCTTGCGGCGATTACTCATAATTGCCATGCCAATACGCTTTTCCTTCTCCGTCGTATCATAAAGATCCCATGAGTGAATTGTTGAATGACCGTTTCGAGTGTCACAAAAGATGAAGAAGTCATTCAACTCGTCAATCTTTTGAAAGGCGTTGCGCGAACGTGGAATCATCTTGCCGTGTAGAAGGTGTGGATCAAACTTATGCTTCAAAATTGATTTAAGCTTAAATCCTTCAAGTAGATCTCCGACCGTACGATCTGCTAAGTGAGCCTCGGGATAGTTAAATTCCTCAGCAAATTCAAGCATATCTTCCCTGAAGCCTACGATGAAAATACGGCTTCGATTTTGAGGTACACCGAAATCAAAAGAGTTAAGTAGTTGATAACGAACCTTATACCCAATATCTGCAAAACTATCAATTATTAGCTCGAGATTCGCCCTGTTGCGTGGATCCATAAGCCCCTTCACATTCTCGAATATAAATGCCTTCGGCTGCGACATCTTGATGACGCGTATGGCATCCCACCACAGCTTACCGCGCGGGTCATCGAAACCTCGTTTCTTCCCCGCTACAGACCAAGACTGACATGGAACCCCGCCAACAACTAAGTCGACATTCGGGAGCTCTTGTATCTTAGTAACATCCCCCAGATCATGTCCTTCCGGGTCATTAAAGTTCGTCTTGTAGGTCTCCAGTGCACGCTTGTCTATCTCGGAGAAACCGACACTCTGACCGCCCAATTCATCCAAGGCGATCCGAAACCCTCCGATACCCGAGAATAAATCTATGTAAGTAAACTTCGTCATATCTACATCCTATTGTAGAAGCTTAAGCACCTAAAAGTCAAGGCCCCCTTCTCAAATTTAATCAGTAATTAATAATCTGCTATCATATAGGCAAAAGGAATAACACAGACATGCAAGATGCGTACGGAAAAGGCCTTCTTCCAGAAGACCTCTTTGCGGATAAAATGCATGAAGCCAAGCGACAAATCACCTCCATTAAAGAACAAATCACTCAAGCTTCGGAAAACAGAGGTATTACTGGTAAAATAGATACAGAACAGCTCGCCCAGAAAGCTACTCTAAAAATCGGTAACCTCAACTTCGAACAAAAGAAACGTATTGTTGAGCGAGTAGTCGATAAGATTGTGGCGAGTCCAAAGGAGATAATTATATGGGGTCACTTGCCCACACCAGTACTAGCAACATCCGGAAAGGTCAATCATGTCTCTCAGCATAGGCATCGTCGGCCTCCCCAACGTCGGGAAGTCTACCCTTTTTAACGCCCTCACCGACAACAATATTTTGGCGGCTAATTACCCCTTTGCGACCATTGAGCCGAACACTGGCATTATTGCCGTACCGGACGAACGCCTAGGTGAACTACAAAAAATGTATTCAGCGGAGAAAGTTATTCCTGCTACGGTGACGTTTGTTGACATTGCTGGGCTCGTTGCTGGTGCCTCTAAGGGTGAAGGGCTGGGTAATAAATTCCTGGCGAACATTCGTGAATGCGATGCTATCGTGCATGTTGTTCGGGCTTTTGAAAACCCCGATGTTACCCATGTGAACGACAAGGTCGACCCCCTCGCTGATATAGATGTTATCAACACCGAACTTATCCTTGCCGACCTGCAAACAGTTGAAAAACACCTTCCAAAGCTTGAGCGTGAGGCAAAAGCAAACCCCAGTGCCCGCGCCGATATCGAGGCCCTTAAAAAGCTTCAAGCGGCACTAGAAACTGGCGCGCTTGCCTCTTCTGTTGACAGCCTAAGCGACGAGCTTTTACAAAGCCTGCAGCTTCTCAGCGCCAAACCTGTTATTTATGTGTTTAACGTTGACGAATTTACCCTTGGGAATGATGCTCGTAAAAAGGAGCTTGCCGATATGGTAGCGCCCGCAAGTTGCGTGTTTATTTGCGCAAAACTTGAAGAGGAGCTCCGTGGCTTAGCTGATGCTGATGCAAAAGAACTGCTTGAATCGTACGACGTCGACGAGTCAGGCTTATCGCAGCTTGCCCGCGTTGCGTACCATACACTTGGCCTTCAGAGTTACCTTACCGCCGGGCAAAAAGAAGTCCGCGCCTGGACAATTCACCAAGGTGCTACTGCACCACAAGCCGCCGGGGTTATTCATACCGACTTCGAAAAAGGTTTCATTGCCGCCGCCATCGTCGACTACGACGATCTTATGACCGCAGGGTCTGAACAAGCCGCCAAAGCCGCCGGAAAACTTCGCACTGAAGGCCGCGACTACGTTATGCGCCCTGGCGACGTGGTGGAATTCCGCTTTAACGTAAGCAAATAACTTTTCCTTTGCTATACTGAATACAATGCAGTGGGTAAAAGAAAAACGCACCGGATTTACAATCGTTGAATTATTGATTGTAATTGTGGTGATTGCTATTTTAGCAGCTATTACGATTGTGGCGTATACCGGCATTCAAGACCGCGCCACACAATCTTCGCTACAAAGCTCCGCCAAGCAAGCCTACACAAAAATACAAACCTATGCGGTTGAAAATAACGAAACCTACCCTACTGCGCTCTCAAGTATCGGACTCACCGATACCCCAGATGTTACCTACACTTATCGCACCGACTCTACAACAGCACCAAAAGCCTTTTGCCTTGTTGCCTCACGACAATCCACCGATTATTTCGTTACCTCTGAAAATTCGTCACCTACCGCAGGGAACTGCGCGAATATGGTAGGTAACCCTAGTTTCGAAGCAAATACCAATGGATGGAATGCTGGGGGTGCTAACGTACTCTCGCGGGTGAGCACCGGAGGGCTATTTGAAAACGGCTTCGCACGAAGTAGCTATGCCAGCGCAAGTAGCGAAACTGCCGGTAACTGGTATCCCAACATTCCCATCGTAAACGGAAAAATCTATACTGGTTCTATGTATGTGCGCAGCAATATTGGCGTCACCGTGCTTATGCGGCTTGAATGGAAGAACTCCAGCGGTACTATCCAAAGCTACGTCACAAGCCCCACAACAACCCTCGTTCCTAACACCTGGACACGCCTTAGTATGACTGGCACCGCTCCGGGGGGCTCGGCCACTAATATGACCATAACCTGGCAGCGCAGTGGTGGCGCGGGTATTACATGGACTGCCGGGTCGCGGTTAGACGTAGACGGAGTTATTGTCACGCAAACTGATAGTGTAGTACCGTATACAAACTAGTTCTTAACCCTCAACATCAAACCAGGGACGCTGCAACATAAAAGCTATATGCGCGCCCATTGTACGTGCATGTAATTGCTGATCAGATTCTTGCCGCACCTCGCCAGCCGCAGTGACGGTACGAACTAAATTTGGGCGCTCAAAAGGCCAAAATGCACTTTTATCGGCAAGCTCTACAAAAGTCGGCAAATTGCTATTAATCAAAAGTGTATCGGTGCGCGTCATGGCTAGCCCAGCATCATATTGTTTTTGTTTAACAAGCGTTTGTATTAAATCATACGAAGCAAAGCCGTGAATAAACGAACGATAATGATGCGGGGTATTAGGCACTTCGACATTTCTCAACCATAAAGCCTGTAGCGCCACCGAGAATAAATCACGCTGATGATTAAATAATTGCTCAGCTGCTTGATCAAGTCCATCGGTGTGTTCGAGGTAATATCCCGACAACATATCCGCATTCTTTTCAGTTAAATCCTCACCAGGAAAATCGGGCTGGTTTTCAAGAGTGATGAAATGCGTATGTGCCATACAGGCAGTATACCCGTACGTTCACCTTTTTTGAAGCAGGTAGTTATAGCCATCCTCTGCTTTTATCTGCTACACTAGCCACAAGCATCATCAGATGCGCTGTTACAATTAGGCAATCTAACCTACCCTGAGTAACCTTTGTATAACAAAAGCGAAAGGCACGGTTGAAAAACCAGAGAAGCATACTGACCCCGTCGTCAGGTATCTTCTCTGGTCATGTCTGGAAACGGATGTGGGGCTTAACGGCTCGCCTGGCGGCGGGTTTTGTGTATTCAGCACTAAGCCTCTGGTTAACTATAAAGGAGCGGGTGTAATGCAAAACCAGAGAAATAACGCGTTTACTATTGTGGAATTATTGATAGTTATTGTGGTTATTGCCATTTTAGCGGCTATTACCGTTGTGGCTTATACAGGAGTGCAAGAACGTGCGAATGATAGCACAGTGCAATCTGAAATTGCAGCCTCTGCAAAAAAATTAGAGGCATTTAATGTTGAGAATGGTCGATATCCCGAAACATCAGATGAGCTTACTGCAACTATTAACAAATTTGCGTCCGCCTCGTACGGTAACTACGCGAATGCTATTCAATATTGCTATAACAAATCGACGCAGACTATCGCCCTTGGTGGCGTAAGTAAGTCAGGTGCGGGCTATGTCTACAAAAACGGTACAGTAGTACGTACTTCAGGATGGTCTGCTGCTGCCAACCTAACGGTATGCTCATCCTCACTTGCGTTCCCTATGCCAACGGGTAGTATCGCAATTTGGCGCATCCCCTCCGCTACTACGTGGGGTGGTGCAAATACAGCATAGCGATACACTTTATACGGGTAGCTGGATTGGCAACCAAGTGCCGCGTGCTCCTTAGCAGCCCCGCAAACTTATACTGCGCGCAGTAAGTAAAACCGTTCTCTATTCCCCTTTGCCCCGGCTACTTCGCTATCGCGCTTATCAACAATCGTAAACAGGTCTTTCGCCCAAAATTCAAAATCTTTTAGAATTTGCCGACGAACACTGTCGTTTTTAATTACGCCTTTATTCACCTGCTGGCGCGAGGCTTCAAACTGTGGCTTCACCATGGCCATAATTTTTGTTTGCTTGCCCGCTACGCGCTTTGCAAGGTGCGGTAAAATCTCGCGCAAAGAAATAAACGATACGTCGATCACAATAATATCGGGTGTTTCGCTAGGGACAAAGTCACGGATATCCGTTTTCTCGTGCAACTCAATACGTTCATGCCCATGTAGGCTTGGGTGAAGTTGGTCGGTGCCCACATCGACGGCGAACACTTTTTTAGCACCGTGTTGCAGGGCGTAATCGGTAAAACCGCCCGTGCTACTCCCTACATCAAGCACTACAGTATTTTTAAAAGAAACGTTCAAAAGTTCAGCCACACTTGCAAGCTTCAAGCCCGCCCGACTCACGTACTTTTCGGTTGCCGTAAGCTGAATATCGCTATCCTCGCGCACAAATTGACCAGATTTCGTCGCTGGTTTTCCATCAACCGTTACCTTACCGAGTTTTACCCAACTCTCGGCCTGCGAGCGACTTGAAACAAGGCCGCGGCGCACAAGCTCGGCGTCTAAACGAGTCTTCATTCGTAGCTCCCTTTTAGCCCAATTTTTGCCATTACCTTCCAGGTTCCCCGCTCGGTGAGTTTCTCTACAATTGACAGACCCCCCATCTCTAAACGAGCACCCTGTTTTGTTCGCGCATCTTCTTCATCAACGATCGTGATGTGCGGGTTATACGGCGTGCGGTAGCGAAAGTCATGCTGTAAATGTCCAAGTACCGAAATAAGCCGCCGATGTACCTCAAGAATGCGGTAGTCGTGTTGGATAATTCGAACAGGAATGTCACGATTATCACCAAAGAGTGCATCACTCCCTACCTGTGCACTAAAAGGAGGTAGTTCGTTGATGGTTTTTCGTGCATACACTGCATACTGCGGGTCGTATGGTTCCTCGATGGGCGGAAAGTAGGTCATATGCGCCGGTAGCTCACCACTATTGAACTCTTGCCCCAGTTCAACTATATCAACAAAAAACGCCGGCAAGAATTTAGCCGACGGTTTCTGCTGAGACAATTCGGGCGCAGTAAGCACCTCGCTCATGTTAGTCCTTTTTACGTTCGCGGTACTCACCAGTTGCGGTGTCTACCGATACAACGTCGCCCACTTTAATAAATGCGGGGACTTTAATTACAAGACCAGTCTCAAGGGTAGCGTCTTTAAGTACGCTACTGGTAGTATCACCCTTTACCACGTCCTCTGCATACGTAACTTCAAGATACAGGTTCTTCGGAAGCTCAACGTTAATAACGGTGCCTTCAAAGAACTGCAGAGATAGGTTGTCACCTTCTTTTAGGTACGGAGCAGCATCGTCGCATACATCAGCTGGGAGCTGAAATTGCTCGAAACTTTCGGGGTCCATGAAGTAGAAATTATCAGCATCTTTGTAGAGGTACTGTACCGTTTGGTAGGTTACCTCGGCAGAATCTACTTTTTCTTGGCCTTTATAGGTTTTTGGGATTACCGCACCATCAATAAGGTTTTTAAGGCGAACGTTCACAATGCTTCCGCCACGCCCCATAACCTTTTGGTTATAGTCTATTACCTTGAAAGGCTTGCCGTCGATTTGTACGACGACACCCTTTTTAAGATCAGTTGGTTGCAACTGAGCCATTTGCGCCTAGCCTTGCGCTACAAATGGTAGTAATGCGAGGTGGCGTGCACGCTTGATAGCAACCGCAAGTTGACGTTGTTGCTTAGCGCTAAGGCCTGTCTTACCAATTGGTTCAATTTGTCCGTACATATTTACGAAACGCTGCAACGTTTTAACATCTTTGTAGTCAAAGTATGCCGGCGTATCTTTTTTAAGTCGTTTTGCCATTTACTATTCTCCTAAAATGGTATTTCTGATAAATCGATTGGCTTGTCATCAATATCCTCGATAACAACATCCTTATTAGAACTAGCAGGGCGACCTGATGCTGCAGGTGCACTTGCGCCACCTTCACTGTTAGGGCCATCAAGGAAGGTAACGTCGGTTGCCACAACCTCTATGCGAGATTGTTTTTTACCGGTTTCTTTATCTTCCCAGCTATCTTGACGCAAGCGGCCCTGTACAAGTACGCGACGTCCTTTAGCAAGATATTGAATAACCAATTCGCCAAGCTTCTCCCATGCAGTCACGTTGAAAAAGTCTGCGGCGTCATCTTGGCCACCGCGGTCAACCGCAACACTAAAGCTTGCGATGGTTTTGCCAGTGGTGGTAGTACGCTGTTCTGGGTCGCGTGTAAGGCGTCCCATTAGGATTACTTGGTTAATGCTTCGTGCCATGCTATTTCTCCCCTACTCCCTCTTGAAGCCTAGGCTTCCTCGTTAGTTTCTTCAGAAGCTTTTTCGGCAGCCTTCTTAGCTTGTTCAGCAAGTGCCGCGCGCGCTTTAGGATCTACTTTGACTAGTAGGTACCGTAGCACTTCATCAGTGATATTTAGTGTGTTGCTAATTTTAAGCGGCGCATCCGCTGGCAGCTCTACGTCCATATACACGTAAATGCCAAATTCGTTGCGATTAATTGGGTAGGCAAGTTTTTTCTTCCCCCAATTATCTTCGCGTGTGATAGTACCGCCGGCGCCAGTAACGATGTCACGCACCTTGGTAAGTGGTGTATCCAAATCTGCCTCGAGGTCTGGATGGATAAGAACGGTTAGTTCGTACTCTTTCACCTTTATCTCCTTTTGGAATCCGCCTAGGTTTCCCGAGCGGATGCTTGCCCAATTCCCTGCTGGCAAGCTTGAGTTAGTAACAGTAGTATTATACCGTAACTCACCCCTGTTTGCAAGTAGCCACCCCTATAGTATGACAGGGCAACATTAACTTGTTTTAAACTTTATGACTATTTTGCACCAAGGTTGTATAATTGTGCCACTTCTGCAGCCGTAAGCGCACGGTTGAAGATACGAACATCATCAAGATCACCCACCCAGTAGCGACCAGAATTAAGCGCCGCACCAATATCGCCCGGGTTACCCCCAGAGGTAGTAAAGAAGGTATTCGTCCCGCTATCCCCCGATGACGTATACATAGATTGCCCATTAATATAAAACGTAAAAGAAGGTACCGCACGATTATACGAAAATACCACATGCGTCCAATCACCAACTGCTGGGCCCGGAGTCATATCTACAGGGTTGGTACCTGATATACGAGCACGCCATAAATTATTAGTACGCAGCTCCCAATGTATTGGCATACCCGGTGACCACAATACCCCGTAATACCCGCCACTTTCGGCAAGACGCACCCAGGCGCTTCCGCTAATTTGGTTAAAGCTGTACGCCGCACCCCATTCTGGCTGCATAGTAATTTTGCTCGAGCCATTAAAATAGTACGCGCCGTTTGTCTGGCCATCAGCGCCGTTTGACTGTGATAGTGTCCCTATCTCTGTGCCGCCACCGTTACCCATTACATCTTGTATATCGTTATTGAGCGGCCACCAGGCTACCATCCCATCACAGAACCCCTCAGTGGCCGTTTGGTTTTTACGAGTGACGAAATAGGTCTTTTCTGATTGGGTAAGCTGTAGGCAGTAAGCACCTGGGGTAGTAGTATTGTAGGCCTGATACACCGCCTCAGAGGCAGTCACCGCATCGACCCCCGCATCGGCAAGGGTACTCGGCAATGCACCCGAATGCTCCACGGCATACGCCTCCACTTTTCTCGTCGTTTGCGATAACGTACTCGCCAAAGAGGATACCACCGCCCTATCACGAATACCAGTATAAGCAACAATAGTGATAGCAGCAAGAATAGCTATTACCACTATCACAATCAGAAGCTCAACAATTGTAAACCCTTCATTCTGCCTAGTGTATAGACTTCTTGTCCGCAAAAATTCCCCCTACCAGCACTGCGAAGCACTGCTACTCCAATATCCCCAACGGGTGGTATTAATACCCGAGCTACACGTTGTGGTCATAAGGTCTGAAAACGCCGCCGATTCGCTTGCCGACAAGCCACCCTGTAGAAGCCTAATAAGCTTATAGTCGGTACCGCTCGGTGAGCGATACAGGTAGGTATCACTACTGGCGTTTGCTGTCGGCAGTTGAGGGATGGTGGCGATATACTCTGGAGACAAGCCGGGTATAAACGCATCGCCCGTCACCTGATCCCATCCACACCAGTTACCGTTACATGCGGTTGTATTAGGGGTGATTGGGTAACTACCATTGTCAGCGTAGTACAGTTGTATAGCCTTGTTGATGCTCGCGATGTCAGAGCGCATGGCTGAGAAACGAGCCCGCTCTTGGATACCGGTGTACGCCACAATCGTAATCGCTGCCAAGATTGCTATCACCACGATAACAATGAGGAGTTCGACTATCGTGAAACCTTTGCGCATCATCCGTTCACCCATGAAGCCCAATTTCCCGTGCTGACATTATAGCCCATTACTGAACCGTTAGGTTTGCCTACACGAGTACAAGTAGACGCATCATCAATGGCCGAAGCAGCAATAATCGAACCGTTCGTAGCCACCCAGCCACGTCCACCCGAGGCGTCACCGAAGTTACGCACCACACCAAGAGCATACTGCGTCCTATCGGTACTAGTGCAGTAATACCAATTGTTTCTATTGGTTAAATATAAGGACTTATTCGTAGTAATACCATCTGAAGTGCTTGGAGCGAATGGGTATAACCCATCCGCCGCATTCGTCCGCGCAATTTCAATCTTTTTCATAAATGCCGAGAGGTCAGATTGAACATTACTCTCTTTTGCGCGATCCTGTATCCCCGTATACGCCACAATCGTAATAGCCGCTAAAATAGCTATCACCACTATCACTATAAGGAGTTCGACTATGGTAAAGCCTGTGTATCTATTTTTAGCCCACTGCATTGCCTTTAGTGTAGCATGAGCGTTTTAGAGGCTCAAGCTTAGCCAAGTGGCTCTTCGTCACCCGCGCCACTTGCAGCGCCACCAAATACCTCATCAAGGCTCGAGACCAATACATCACGAGGGCGAGCGCCGTCAGCTGGGCCAATAATACCTTGTTCTTCCATTTCCTCCATAAGGCGGGCTGCACGGGCGTAGCCAACCCGTAACCGCCGCTGTAGCAAGCTTGCCGATGCTTTTCCGCTGTCTACCACTACGCGGACCGCGTCCTTGAACATATCGTCTTCAGAGCCGCCAGCGCTATCAAAGTCCATAACCACGCCGCCCTTGCCGTTCAGTTGTACCGGCTGGCTGACTACTTCATCGTTGTACTGTGGTGGCGACTGTTCACGTAAGTGATCGGTTATTTTAATTACCTCTTCATCAGTGACCCACGCGCCCTGGATACGCTTTGGTTTTGGCATTGCGGCAGTGCTCATAAGCATGTCACCCTGGCCAAGCAGCTTCTCGGCACCAATTTGGTCCAGAATAGTACGCGAGTCTACCTGCGAGGCAACCGTAAAGGCAATACGCGCCGGTACGTTGGCTTTAATAAGTCCCGTAATAACATCTACCGAAGGTCGCTGGGTGGCAAGCACTAAGTGAATCCCCACTGCGCGAGCCTTCTGCGCAAGGCGCACAATTAATGCCTCGACGTCGCGGGCTGCAACCATCATAAGGTCGGCCAACTCGTCAATAACAATAACGATGTAGGGCATTGCACCATTTTCGTGTTCTTGTTCGACACCTGCTTCATCTTGAACAGTAATTTTAGTGCGCCCATTTTGTACGAGCGTATTATACGATTTAATATCGCGCACTTTGTGCTCAGCTAAGAGTTTATAGCGGCGCTCCATCTCGTTTACCGCCCATTTCAAGGCACTAATCGTCTTTTCGGGCTCGTTAATAACAGGGGTAAGAAGGTGCGGAATATCCTCATATGGTGCCATCTCCACCTGCTTAGGGTCTACCAAGATCAGCTTCATTTCGCTAGGGCTATTGCGATACAAAAGACTTGAAAGGAGCGTGTTAATCATGACTGACTTACCGGAGCCCGTCTGACCCGCAATAAGAAGGTGCGGCATTTTGTTCAACTCACCTACGACGGCGTCACCAGAAATATCCTTACCAATCGCAAACGGTAGCGGCTCGTGGCTATGGTTCCACTGTTTACTTGTAAGCATAGAGTGAATGCGCACATCGGCCGCCCGACGGTTCGGTACTTCTATACCTACCGCCTTTTGGCCGGGAATCGGCGCTTCAATACGAAGGCTTTGCGCCGCCAAGTTGAGCGCAATGTTTGTCTCAAGTTGGGTAATTTTAGTAAGCTTTACCCCACTTGGCGGACGAAGGGTGTACTGGGTAACTTTCGGACCAATGTTCGCCCCCTCCATCTCAACGGAAATATTAAACTCACCCAAGGTATCTTTAATAATTTGAGCATTTTGCTGCACGTCACCAGCGT
>DODJ01000041.1 GCA_003545655.1 Candidatus Saccharimonadota bacterium | reverse complement strand
GTTATCTACGAGCTTCTCGACGACGCGAAGAATTCGATGGAAAAACTCCTTGCCCCTGAAGTAGTCGAGAATATCACTGGTATTCTAGAGGTAAAAGGTGTCTTTCGTACTACAAAAGACCAAATTATTACCGGTGGTGAAGTAGTGACGGGTAAAATTACTCCGGGTCTCTTGGTGCGCGCAAAACGGGGTGACGAAGTACTTGGCGAAGCCGAAATTACCAACCTTCAGCGTGAAAAAGTTGAAGTGAAGGAAGCCTTTGAAGGTGATATGTGTGGTATGAGCCTTAAGACGAACAAAAAGATACTGCTTGAAATCGGTGATACCCTAGAGTTCTTCACGCGCGAAGTTGTTGAGCGCCATTTGTAGCATTCATGGTAAAAGTGCGAGTATAAAGCTTGTGGTTGCACAAGCTTTTTGCTATATTTAAGGCAAGAGAAACTGGAAAAGAAAAAGAGAATTATGGCAGAGCAGGTAGCACCGTTTACTACCCCCGAAAAGAAAGCGCGCGACACATCGGGCGATCTTAGCTCACTGTTTGCGCGTCGGCTTAGTAGTGACCGTCCTGCTATGAATATGCTCGGAGATACAAAGCAAGGCTTAAAAACAACGCCTATTCCTGTGATGCCACCGGCACCCGTAAAAGAGCCATTGGCCGATGAAAAAAAACCTGTATATACCGCACCTATCGCGCAGCCTCGCCCCGTTGTGCAAGAGGTAACCCGTAAGCCAGCCGAGGTTGTAAAAACACCTCTGCGACCCGTAGAAGATAAAGAACCTATATCTATGGAGCTTGAGGAGCTTGCTAAAACGGTTGCTCGCCATAGTAAAAGTGGTGATGCCGAGGCCGAAGACGAGGCTCGTGAAACGGCTAAGCGCCACCTTACTATAGAAGCCATGGCGCTGGATACTGATGATATGGAAGCGCAATTTGAAGAAAGTATTGCCCGTTTTGAAGAAAGCGTCGAGAAACATAAGCAAAGTGGTGATCCTATTAAAGTGCGTATTGGTGGCGGTAGCTCAAGTGAAGATAAAGTGGCGATTTCATTCAGCGAAGATGCGCCGAGTAAGCCAGAACCACTACCTGTGTCAGCGGCCGAGCAAGCCGAAACCACTCCTGAACCAGAAAACCCTGCGGTGCTCTATGACGGCGAACCTGTCACTATTACAGGCGTCTATACAAATGATGCCGGCGAACAAGTGATGGCGATTACCCTTGCTGATGCGTCGCCCTTATTGGTGTTTGAGCGCGAGCTTGAATACCCTCAGCCTGAAGCCGCTGAACCAGAACTAGAACCTGCCGCAGAAGAACTGCAACCCGAAGTGCAGTTGTTGCTTAAGGAGGGTGAGGAGGAGAAATTACTTGAAGCCGAAGCGACTCCGGAGCCCGAGTATCACAAAGAATGGCAACCAGTTGAGCGCTATAAGTTTCAGGAAATTAGTGGCAACACGTTTTGGGCGGCCAAATGGAATGCTGCGCAGCGTGGTAACCCTGACTTTATTTTAAATTTCGGCGTAGAAGAGACTGATACTGACTTTGATATCGAACGAAAGCGTCAAGAAAACCGCGTTATTCTTATTGCTGGAGGCTCTGCGCTTGCCGTAAGCGAACTTCCCCAAACGGCGGTAAACGAACTTTACATAAATGACGAAACTCGGGTACTATTTGAGGCAGTTGCGTACGAGGTTGGGTTTAAGGTACTGCAAAACCTTACCGACCGTCAACTTGGTGAATATGAAGCAATTGTAAACGCCGACCAGTCGGTGATTGATGCATGGCTTGAACAGCACATCCCTGACTACAAAACCTCACCAGTCTATCAGCAAATTGAGGCAGGCTATGCCACCGACCCAGAAAAAAACGACCCTGCAAAACTATTTGCGGGCATTGCCTGGCTACAGGAGAACTGTCCTGCATACGAAGAAATTGCGAACGAAGTAGTGGGCGAGTTCACACCGCGGTTTGAAGAGATTGAAGAACGAGAAGAAGGCCAAAGTAATACACAAAAAATAGAAACAAGGATGTAGGTATGGACCAGCTTGATCAATTTATAAAAGACATTATTGACGCAAAAAAATTACCCGGTATTACCGATGAAGCAAAGGCTGGGCTACTTGAGGAAATGCGCGACGGGCTACTCGATAAGATAAACCGCGCACTTATAGAAGCGCTACCCGAAGAGAAGGTGAACGAATTTAATCAGCTGCTCGACACACCCGATGTGAGTGACGAGCAAGTGCAGCTTTTTATCGAGCAGAGTGGGGTCGACACCCAAAAAGTAACCGCTCAGGCGATGTTAGAGTTTAGGAACCTTTATTTACAGGGTAGCGCAGAGCGCGAAGCGGCATAAGCTATGAGTGAACAACCTATCAACGCACAAACTCCTAACGACGAACAGGAGTTGAGGGTTGTTATTGTTGATCAGTCAAAAGACGCACACGACGAGGCGCGCGATGCGGCTGATGCGCGTTTAGATAAAGAACTTGGCGAAGGTGGCGGATTCAAGCGTTTCTTAAACGGTATCTGGAAAGGTAACCTTGCTCGCGACTATTACCGCCAAAAATATATCCATGAAAACCTTGCAACAATGCATGAAGAGAACACGGTTTTTACTCAGTCTGCTGCCGAGCATCGTACCGCTGCGCTGAAAAGTACTATCGATCGATTCTCGAGTGATTATGAGGAGCTTATTCACACGCAGGCTGGTGAAAAGAAGGAGACAAAAGACGAGACCGATCAGCTTTCTCGCGGTGTTAAGAAGATTATTGAAGATTTCGTGGAAGGTCGGCTCGACGAAACTACGTTACGCGAAGAAAAAGTCCGTCTATTTAACGAGTACCGCAAAGAGCACGGCGTCGAAGCGCTTGGTAAGGGGGTTGTTACGGCAGACAACCTCCTCTCAATCGCACAAACGGTTGCTGGCGTCGTAGAGCACGGTGAAAGTCTTGATTCTGCGCTAGGGAGACTCGACGTAGTAACGGGTGAGGCAAGGAACGGCGCCCGAACCGAGGCTCAGTACAACACAACCGATAAGGCAATCGACTGGCTTGCTAAGCGAAAGCTTGCTTCGTTCTTAACCCCCGGCACCTTAGCAGTTGTGGTG
>DODJ01000011.1 GCA_003545655.1 Candidatus Saccharimonadota bacterium | reverse complement strand
CATAATTGCCAGCGTCGTGTCACCAAAGGGTATCCGCTTTGGCTCACCGTGTACCTGCCCTATCTTCATACCTGGCAAAAAGTATTCCATACTATGACGACCCAGAGTAATCACCACCTTAGGCTGAATAATCTGCAGCTGCCGTAACAGATACGGCCAAAATTCGGCCTTCTCTTCTGGAAGCGGGTCGCGGTTGTTCGGTGGGCGGTATTTCACAATATTTGTAATATATACGTCACTGCGCTCCATACCGGCCGCGGCGAGCATCTCATTAAGAAATTTCCCCGCTGCGCCCACAAATGGCTCACCCTGAAGATCTTCGTTCTTCCCAGGCGCTTCGCCAATAAAGACAATATCTGCGCTAGGGTTTCCCGCACCCATCACGAGTTGGGCAGCCTGCGCTTTTAATTCTGAACAAATATTCTTGTCTATGATTTCAGCAGCAAGGGCATCAAGAGCTTTCTGGGTATTCATACCTATAACTGTATCACCTCCCCACCTAAGTTTTTCCTGAAGTACGTATCGTGCGAGATATACAGAATAGCACCCGAGTAATTGTTCAAGGCTTGTTCAAGTTCTTCGATACTCGGTAGATCAAGGTGATTCGTCGGCTCGTCAAGAACAAGCAGCGAAGGAGTGTCGGCAAGCATATCGATAAGCTGGAGCCGTGCTTTTTGCCCACCGCTTAGCTGACCTACAGGTATATTGGCATCCCCAGTGGTAAACAAGTAGTCGCTCATCAGTTGGCGTACCTTAGTATCCCCCACCGATAGCCCGCGTGACAAAAATATGTGTTCAATAGCTGCCGCCAGCGTCATTGTAAGTAATTCACTAGCGGTTTCTTGTTCGTATACCCCTACACGTATTTTTTTATCAACGTCAATAACCCCGTCAAATACTTTTGCACTAAAGCCTTGTTCACGTACGGTAGCAAGCAGGGTCTTTACTAAGGTAGTTTTACCTGCCCCGTTGCGCCCGCGGAGTTCTACCACCTCACCCTCACGGATTTGGAACGAAACACCTTTAAATAGGGGTGCATCGTAGCCAAGCGAGAGGTCGCGGACGTCTACTAAAAGTCGGCTATAACCCTCTTCGCCCGTTACCCCGTGCAGCCTAATATTCTTGGCTTTATATTTTTGGTACTGCTCGCCCGTTTTCAAACCCATATCTTGTACTGATTCACGGTCTACCCAAAAGGTGGGTTTCTCTACTGCTTGAAGCTTTGCGAGCTCATCACGGGTTTGCTGTTCAAGGCGCTTAAACCGCTGGATTGTGCCAGGGTCGCGAGCTTTTTCCTTAAAACGCTGGTACTCAATACTCTTTGCCTTTAAGTTAGTAATGCGACGTTGCGTAAGCTCGTATTCGTTCATCTGCGAGCCGGTTGAGGTAGAGTTTTGACGCAAATAATCGGTGTAATTACCCTTGTAGTTAAGGATTTTTTGATCTTTCACCTCTAGAATACGGTCAACCTTTTCCAGTACATCGCGATCGTGACTAATAACGATCATTGCGTCATTTGCCGCACTCATCCACTGCAAAAATTTATCCTTTGCTACGTAATCCATATGGTTGGTCGGCTCGTCAATTAACGCGAGCTGCGCGTTCGAGAGCATTACCTTAGCCACCTCAATCAATCGCTTCTGTCCGCCCGATAGTTCACCCAATGTTGCGCTTATCTTGTCGCCCAGCTGAAACGAATCGAGTACTTTTTGTACTTCGTTTTCAATGGTGTAATAGCCTAGGCTATCAAACTGCTCAAGCGCATTACTATATTCATTAATGAGGCGCATGTTGTCGCCCATCATTTCTGGGTAGGTATCAAGGATGTATTTGAGCTGTGCAAATTTCGGAAGGTCTTGCAAAATATATTCGAGCACCGGCTGAGTTTCAAACCCGTGATGCTCTTGGCGTGTTGCCACCATGTGCACACCCTTGCCAAGCTGCAATTCACCCTGAAAATCGGCATCTTCACCGCTCAGTATTCGGAAAAGTGTCGTTTTACCTTCACCGTTGCGGCCGATAAGCCCTACTTTCTCACCGTCCTCAATAGAAAACGAGGTATCCTTAAAAAGCGTTTTAGCGCCAAAAGACTTTTCGTGGAGGGTGGCGGACAGAATCATCTGAATTCGCCGACTACTAGCGAGTAGCTTCTTTAACCGAAAGGCTTAATCGCCCTTTCTCGTCAATACCCGTAAGCTTCACTTTTACGATTTGTCCCATTGAAAGCACGTCTTCAACCTTCTCAACACGCGTGTCAGAGAGCTGCGATATATGCACCATACCATCGGTGCCGGGTAGGATGTTTACAAACGCACCAAAATCTTTAATACTCACCACTTTACCTTCATAGATACGGCCAACCTCTGGCTCTTCCGTAAGGCTACGGATCCATTCAAGCGCGCGCTCGATCTTTGCAGTATCGGCGGCGGCAACAGTAATAAGACCATCCTCTTTGATGTCGATCTCCGCACCAGTTTCAGCAGTAATCTTGTTGATGACCTCCCCACCCTTACCAATAACGGCGCCGATTTTTTCGGGGTTAATCTTGATCTTTTCGATGCGTGGTGCATACGGGCTGAGTGTTTCATTTGGCTGCGGTAACGTCGCAAGCATGCTTTCAAGGATAAAGGCGCGGCCTTTTTTAGCTGCTAAAAGTGCTTCACGAAGGATGCCTGCCGGTAAACCGTGTACCTTCATATCCATTTGAAGTGCTGTGATACCCTTTGCGGTACCCGCAGACTTAAAGTCCATATCACCCGCAAAGTCCTCGGCATCAGCGATGTCGCTGAGGATATTTGGCGTATCGCCGTCCATAATAAGCCCCATAGCGATACCTGATACAGGTGCGGTGATAGGCACACCAGCATTCATCAGTGCTAAGCAGCTTGAACAGGTTGCCGCCATAGAGGTTGAACCATTTTGGCTCATAATCTCGGTAACGCTACGAATGGCGTACGGGAAATCTTCCTCCTTAGGAAGTACGGGGATAAGCGCGCGCTCGGCCAAGTACCCATGACCAATTTCGCGGCGACCCGGTGAACCAAGGCGCTGCACCTCACCTACCGTGTAGCCTGGTGCGTTGTAGTGGTGCATATAGCGACGCTCACCGTCGTTAATTTCCATAGTGTCCACCATTTGCGCGTAGCTAAGAGGCGCGAGAGTAACGATGTTAAGAGCTTGGGTCATACCACGAGTAAAGATAGCCGAGCCGTGTACACGCGGCAACACCCCTACTTCACTAGAGAGAGGACGAATTTCGTCGAACTGACGACCATCAGGGCGGAGCTTGTCTTCAACAATACCCCTACGAACATCCTTATGCACGGCGCTCGTGAAGGCCTCATCGTACTTGTCGCGTGGGTAGTCGTCGCCTACTTTTTCGGCCATTTCTTCGTGGAACGCCCAACGAAGCTGGTTAATAAGCTCATTTCGCTCTGGGTATGGCTTGCGGATTGCTTCGCCGAGTTTACCATCCACCCAGGCGTTTGCCGCTTCCTGGAGCTCTTCATCAGGCAATACAAGCGTGTAGTCTTGTACGGCAGGCGCAACTTTTTGCTCAAGCTCTTTTTGTAGAGTAATTGCTGGTTGATAGTGCTCATACGCCCAAGCAAGAGCGTCAGCAACGACCTCTTCAGGTACTTCGTTCGCACCCGCTTCTACCATGGTAATACCACTTTCGATACCAGCTACTACAAGGTCAAGGTCACTTTGTTCGCGCTCTTCAGGGCTTAGGAATGCCTTGAACTCACCATTTACTCGACCAATGCGAAGCCCTGCTACCGGACCATCAAATGGTGTGCCGGTAAGCATGAGGGCGCTCGAGGCGGCAATCATAGCGATGATATCAGGGCGGAAGCCTGGGTCCATACTAAGAACACTCGCCACCACTTGTACTTCTTGGCGATAGCCCTTAGGGAATAGTGGACGAATAGGGCGATCGATAAGACGACCAATAAGCACCGCTTCATCGCTTGGGCGGCCTTCGCGCTTAATGAAACGGCTACCGCTAATTTTTCCGGCTGCATAAAACTTTTCTTCGTAGTCAATGCTAAGTGGGAAATAATCGAGTACAACAGGGCGCGAGCCAACCGTTGCTGAACCAAGCACAACGGTGTCGCCATAGGTTACGAGCACTGAGCCAGTGGTACGAAAGCCAACGCGGTTGACCTCCAATGTTAATGGACGGCCTTCAAACTCGGTCGTCACCTTAATAATGTCCTTGCCATACGGATTAATAGTTGGCACTGAGGAACCTCCTTATTGTTGACCCACTTCTTCTATTAATTGCCCTGGTTGCAGGGTTAAAGCGAGTAAGTAACGGGTACAGAAGTTCGAGGGTTCGAACTGCTCTATCCTGCACTTAAACGCGTGGGATAGTCTTATTATACCAGATGAGCATGGGTTTGTAGCCAAACGGCAATAGCCTCTGCCGAAAGATGGTCGGTGGCTATTTGAACGGCGAAGTCTTCAAGCTCTTTTGGGGTAGCTGTAAACGAAGCGCCATTTCGCAGCAAAAACACACCAGCAACCGTCACCCCTGTGCGCTTGTTGCCGTCGCTAAAAGGGTGATCGCCGATAATATTACGCATATATACCGCGGCTTTATCAAACACACCAGGATACTGTTCAACGCCAAACACCTCCTGGCGAGGCGCTTCGACAACCGACTCTAGTCGACCATCATCACGCACGCCATGTGAGCCCCCGTAATCCTCAATGACTTTATAATGCAAACGTAATATCTCTTCGATAGTTAAATACAGCACGCCGCACCTACCTATCTGCGAGGTTTTTTAGTGTTTCGTCGTATTTTTCAATAAATTTATTGTATTCAGCGATAAGTTTTTCTTGAGGGTCTTTCTTACTTACCGTTTCGATAGTAATTTTTACCTCATCTTCAATGTCTACCCCAAGTTGTTTCAGCTGCTTCGCGGGCAACGTGACCCCTTTGCTAGAGCCGATGCGGATGATTTTTTGTATCGTCGTCATAATCATAATTGTATTATAACATTATTAAAACGTTTTTAACTATTTTAATGACTTTTATAACCCGACGTTGTATTCTTCGTTAAGCCACTGGATAATAGCCGTGCGCGTTTGGGCATCATGGTATTCGGGGAAAACGAGCGAAGCAACGCTCGTAAAGCCTGCTGTAGAATTATGATCGACTGAAACGAAGCTTCGGCCAGTATGCGCAGGGATTGAATTACTTAATACGGGACCGTTATCAAAACCGCCATACACCGTACTTGCTGTTGTTGCAGCCCACCCAATATGGCGCGCTGTATTGTTAAGGACGCCACTCTGCGTAAGATCGCGGTTCGTATACGAAGAGGCGGCGTGATATATGCGCGCCGTGTTACTGCCGCTAGCCCCGGTTCGGATTCTTAAAGAGTTATTAGTGCTATTCGGGCTTAATGAAATAATCGTCCACCAATCGTAGGCTGTCAGAGTATTTCCGCTATCAAACACCCCGTATAAGGTTATCTCTTGAGCAGATTCTATAGGAGTGCTAAGTGGAAACGACCCTGTAGCGCCTTGGGCGTATACTACTGGTGTACCGATAGAGATTTCAGTCCCTGTAGTTTGTAACACATCTACCTGTATAGTGCGCTGTAATTGACTGAGCTCGCTAAGCTGGGCAGACGTACGTGCCCGTTCTTGAATGCCTGTATAGGCGACGATAGTAATCGCTGCTAAGATGGCGATCACTACAATAACAATAAGCAACTCAACGATAGTAAAGCCCGCCTTTTTCCTAGTGTAGTGTCGCATTACCCTCCCCTAGTATATTCTTAGTGGCTATTGTAGCACTGTTTACCCGTTGTTTGGAATGGCTACAAGGTCGATGTCGAACACCAGATCGCTATTGGCAGGGATGTTCTTTGCCGGGCTTGAAGCGCCATATGCTTGCTCGGCTGGAATAATAAGTCGCCGTGTTCCTCCAACCTTCATACCGGGTACACCACGCGTCCACCCTGCGATCACTTGACTAAGCCCAAAGGTTACAGCGTCGCCAAAATCGTGGCTACTTTGAAAAATAATGCCATTCTTTACGAGGGCACCCGTGTAATGTGCGGTAATAGTGGCGCCAGGTTTTACTTCTTCCCCTGTGCCCACTTCAATATCAATACTCTCAAGCTCCTTTAGTGGTTCGGTGCGTGGTTCAAAGTTGTGTAATTTGGTTCCTTCGTAGGCCATTGTTACTCCTTACGTATAATTGGGATAATTTCTATTGCAAGCACCCCATACCGCGCCTGGTCGTCGGGGCTATAGTACTTAGTATACTCGGTGGCCGCATCTTCCGCACCCTTTGCAGAAGGAATAACTTTTTTATACCCTTCAGCTTGAACCATAGATAAGAAGTCAGGATACTGGCGAATTGCCGTAATTTCCACCTGTGCCGCATGAGGTTCACCGTCGTGTAGCACACCGTCCTCACCCCGTATATCCCGTCGCAACGATACGGTATCGCCTATAGCATACTCGGCAAACTTTCCTTTATTTAGCCGTCCTTCGATAGTTTTTCTACCAGCGATAATATCATCAAGTAGGCCAGACTCGCGACCAGATTCCCATTGCGTCATAGCTGGCTCTCAAACAGCGTATAGTACGCCCCTTTTTGCTTCACAAGCTCCGAATGTGTGCCTTGCTCGACAACCTTACCGTGTTCAATAACATAAATGCGATCCGCACGGCGAACCGTTGATAAGCGATGACTAATTGTGATAATTGTCTTGTCTTTTTGCGTAAGGAGGCGTTTAAATATGCGCGCTTCGGCAAGGGCGTCAATAGCGCTCGTTGGTTCATCAAGAATAAGCACGTCACTATCACGATAAAAGCTGCGCGCCAGAGCAAGACGCTGCCTTTGGCCCCCGGATAACTCCACCCCGGGTGTGCCGTCATCACTTTCCATCCACCGTGAAATATAGGTTTGATCTTTTTTAGGTAGCTTCTCAACAAACTCTTGTGCCTCTGCCATTTCAAGTGCGGCCACGTAGCGCTTTTCCGAGAATGGTCGCGCGACATCACCAAAAATGACATTGTCTTTCGCGTGTGCATACTCGAAATCAAGCGAAGACTGCTGAAGGACGCTCACCCGAGCATGCCATGTACGTATAGAAAGTTCCGAAGTAGGAACACCGCCGACACGTATTTGTCCCTTCGTTGGCATATAGAAGCCGAGAAGAAGTTTTACAAGGGTTGACTTACCCGCACCATTCTCTCCAACAATAGCAATAATTTCACCCTTCTTCACCGTCATAGTTACTTCCTTAAGTACGACTGCTGTGTTATTCGGATATGAGAAGGTGACATTGTCCACTTCTATAGCAGCGGGGGTCTTCGTAAGTTCCTGGCCGCCACTCGCTTGACGTGGAAGCTTCATAAACGTATCGTATGCCGCAAGATTCGCAAGGTCTTCGTCGATAGTTATAAAGCTCTGCGCAACACTGCGCATACTCCCTAGGCCCCGTGAGACAATTTGTTGTACAAATACGAACTGCCCCACCGGCAAGATGTGTCCGATAATTTGTAGCGTCACGTATATAAGCGCAACTACTTCTACAACCGCCTCGATAATATTAGCAAAGAGCTCAAGACCGATAAACCTACGCTCGATAAGAATTTGCTCTCTTTCATCCATGTCGCGATACTTCTGCCGTAGCTGAAGTAGGTATTGTACAAGACCGTATAAACGAATCTCAGCAATCGAAGTGAGTTGCGTAAGCTGCCACCCAATATACCCTGCTTTACGGCGCGATTCGACATTTTGTGCCCAGTGATTTGTACGAGCCTTAGAAAGCCGATATTGAATCACTAGCCCAGGAATAACCGCAATAAGAAGCAACATACCAAGCCACCAACTGACGAATGCAAGGGCAATTACGCTACTTATAAGCCCAATGAGTGCGGTCAAAATTGACCCGAGCGTATCAAACATAGAGGTGAAAAAATTTGAAAAGCGTCGTGATTTATCTAACAAATCCGCCGTCTCTTTGTCGTCGTATCGCCAGTACTCAAGCGCTAAGAATTGCTCGGTCATCTGGTCGGAAACGGCAGCCTCAAGCTTATACCGTGCAAGCCGGCCAAGATAGCTCTCGAGTTGAGACCATGCGAGTGACACCACCCCCAATACCGCCGTAATAAGCACATAGAAAATCGCCAGCTGGCCGGCGCCCTCTTCCCCGTTATAAGCCTGCGTAAGCTCGGTCGTTGTAAGGGCAGCGAAAAAGGTAGTGGCAATAGGAAGGACAGAATCAAGCGTAGAACTAACGATGCGGATATATAAAATAGACGGCGCAGCCACATGACTAATTTTTGCAACACGCAAAAGCGCGGCAATACGCTGCTTGTTCGATAGCTTCTGTGTGTCTTTACGAGGGGGCGCCATACTTCTGCTAGTATAAAGCTTTCAAACAAAAAAAGAACTCCGCTTATTTGCGGAGTCCTAGTTTTGCTACGACAGCTTTGTAAGCTTCGAAGTCTTTGTCCTCAAGATACTTTAGAAGTTTCTTGCGGCGCCCTACCATTTGCACAAGGCCGCGACGCGCCATGTGGTCGTGTTTATTGACCTTCAGGTGCTCGGTTACCTCTTTAATACGCGTAGTCAAAACAGACACCTGAGCTTGTGGGCTTCCGACGTCGGTTTTATGGGTCTGCGTAAGGGCAAATGCCTTTGCTTTGTTCTCTGCTGTAATCATCAAGGTGGTACTATAGCAGAGTTTTACACAGTTTTCAAGGGGGTATACGCTACTTTAGACTATCAAAAAACCGCCCGCAACTAAATCGGACGGCTCAGTAGTATTTGTCCCACCCCAAAAGTAGCTAGGACTGGTTATTCAAGCCGGATACTATTGTGGCACCGATAAAGAAACCGTAATCTCCTTATATCACGCCCCTAGAAGTTGACCTGCTAGATATTATCCCTGGCAACCCGAAACCCGATGTTCGAGTTCGTGTTCGACGGCGTGTTGTTCAAATTGAGCGCTAGGACACCGGCGTTGCCCGTGTTGCCCCAGTTGCCGCCGCGTCGGAACGCGCGAGTGCCTTCTAGCCCGATAACCACCCTTAGTATACGCCTTCAAGACGTATACTAGTAGTAATGACACGCTTGGATACTAGTGCTTTTTCTACCACCGCCTCGCTCGATACATTAGTGCGAGCGCATAAAAAAGCCCTTATCGGCAAGCGGAACAGCCACTCGGCTACTGCCACTAATTACCGCTTTATGAGCGACCTCCTGCAGATTCAACAAGAGCTTACCCAGGGTGCCTACCAGCCAATGAAATACCGTCGTCGAATTATTAAAGAGCCAAAGGTACGTATGATTGAAGCCCCAGCTTTCCGAGATAGAATTGTCCATCATGCCATACATAGCGTTCTAAGCCCCTTTTACGAGCGACATTTCATTCGCGACACCTACGCCTGTCGACCGCATAAAGGTATCCACAAGGCTGTAGCACGAGTCCAGCACTTTCTTAGAAGCCAGTCGGGGTTGTATGTCTGTAAAATTGATATCTCAAAATATTATTCATCAGTAAACCACACTAAACTACGCGAACTTTTGCAAAAACGAGTAAACGACCGCCGACTGCTAGCACTTTTGGACGTTATTATTGACAGTAGCGATAGCGGCGCCGAACATGACTCGCTATTTCCAGCGGATAGTCATTACCACACGAAAGGGCGGCGCGGTATTCCTATTGGGAATCTTACCAGCCAGCTTTTTGCTAATATCTACCTTCACGAAGCCGACCTATTTGCCAAACAAGTGCTCCACGCTCCGTTTTATATTCGCTATATGGACGATATTTTGTTGTTTCATACCGATAAAGCCACCCTTCATACTTGGCAACAAAAGTTTACAACATTTCTGTATGAAGAGCTTTACCTCACCGTTAACCCAAGAAAAGTAAGGATATACCCTAGCCATCTTGGTGTTGATTTTGTTGGGTACGTTATATATCCACACAGCAGACGCGTACGAGCTGCCTCGGTACGAAGATTCAGGAAACGCTTTCGGAGGCACCTTCGAGGATACCATGCCGGAGCGGTGAGCGAAGAAAAGTTGGAAAATACAGTCCAGGCCTGGTCGGCACACGTCAGACACGGAAATGGCGAACCATTAATTAAGCAGATTCGAAACGAGCTGGATGATCATATGTTTGTTGAGTTTGTACGCACCAAGCACCGTCAACACATAAAAAAGAGTCATGAACCAACACAACTCCCCCTGTTTGATTAAGCGTTACGTACCTTCTTTGTCCATCCACCCGTCATTTTACCAACCTCATCAATTTTCTTAGTGATATACCCTAGACTTCGAGCATTGAGAAACTTCATTTCAAACGCAATCCTAAGAAGCCCGCGTAACACCTCAAGTTCGACATTTAACGCCCTTAGGCGGTGGATTGTTGCCTCGGCACCACGCGCGTTGTTCGCCTCGATGATATACCGTGTACAGTTCAAAGAACTGTTTTCTATTTGCTGACCGAGAACAAAGCGTTGCTGCTTCGGAAACGTGGCTACCTTTCCAAACAGCCAGAGGTGGACCTCAAGCATACGGGTGTAAATAATAAAATCTGGTTTCATAGTGGGGAGAAGAGTAAAAAGTTACAGTGCAAGAGCTAAGAGCCCAAGAGGAAAGAATGAAGGTTTTA
>DODJ01000042.1 GCA_003545655.1 Candidatus Saccharimonadota bacterium | reverse complement strand
CACGCCCCAAATTCATTACGCTCGCTGTTTACAACGATATCGTAATAGCTCGCTTCGCCCTTCCACACGCAAGTAGTATGGTGAGTGCTTTCTTCGAAAAACTCCCAGAGGAGACTTTTTGGGGGAAAATACCAGTTGCCCTCTATACGTATGAGGTCTGCTTTTGGTGCCTCGGCGATAGTTTCGTTGTTCCAAATAGCTTTCATTCTCTGAAATAATTATACACGTTTATCCTTAAGAATTGTATCATTAGCGAATAGGACGCGGGATAAAACTCCGCCAATGTCGTGGTACGTACCCGCTCGATACAACCCCAAGCATACCGATAATTTTCCGTATATGCTCGTGCTCGGGGGCTTGACTCAAGGTCTCAAGGCTACGTAATGTCTGCTCCACGAAAAACTTCTCAGCATTTGAATCAAAATTAGTAAGATGGGCCTCTATTGCATCCGTAGTTAGTCTCGGTACGTATAGTGGTTGTCTGTCATTAAGTGTTCCGTCTCCATAGGTGACGGGCCGTGTATGAACCTGCCCGTCCGACTGTCTATATGACACCTGGTGCATTACTATATCGTCAAAACTGTAGATGTTGGTTACTGTATAGTCGTCAACTTCTCCATCATACAGCACCTCATACTCCAACTCTTGTTCGCGTTTAATCTGAAACTGATCTAAGTTGTCCATTTCTTCAGGATCGTCAACACCATCAATGCCATCTAATAATGCTCCGAAACCTGCCTGGTCAAGTAAGTCATGCCCCAAATGGTCGTCGTCTTTTGCATCTGACATAATCTCGTCTAAAACATAGGGAGGTATATCATTCTTGTCTATATCCTGAGCAACCGTACTCGTAATAGTATAACGAGGTAATGCGTACGTAGTACCATCTTCCCATTCAAATTCTTTTTTTGCTGAGAAGGATACCGTTACCTCTGTGAAAATAGGATCCACCTCGTACTCACCAATCGCATATCCTCCACCCAACCGCTCAACAACACATTGAGTCGTCTCGACCATTTGGGTGTGCTCGTCTCGCCACCTCCCATGGGAGAGAACATCAGCAAAATTGCTCAACTTTCTTTCGAGAGTACGACGAGTAGGTTTTTTATTCCAGTGCCTGGCGATACCTTCTATGTTCATAGCTCTTCCGGCTTCACTCGCCGCTGCTCAGTCGTATCGCGATCACGTACCGAAACCAACCCGTCAGTTTCAAGCGTGTCAAAGTCTACCACGACGCAATGTGGCGTACCAATCTCATCTTGGCGGCGATACCGCTTACCGATATTACCATTATCGTCCCACATCACTGCACCATATTTTTTCTTCAAAAGGTCGTAGACTTCGCGTGCCTTCGCAACAAGCTCCGGCTTATTACGTACAAGTGGCGATACGGCAAATTTTACTGGCGCCAAATGCTCAGGAAACTTCATAACAATCCGCTTCTCGCCGTTTACCTCGTCTTCAGTATAGGCTGCCGTAAGAACCGCCATAAGCGCACGCTCTACCCCAAACGATGGCTCAATAACATGGGGAACAAACTTTTCGTTTGTCCCTTTTACGGTGTACTCCATATTCTTGCCGCTCACCCGTTGGATGTTTCCTAAGTCGAAGTCCGTGCGATACGCAAGGCCGAGAAGTTCTTCGCGGCCAATCGGAAAGTCATATTCAAAGTCTATCGTGCGCTTACTGTAGTGAGCGCGGTCTTCTTCAGGTACTTCAAGCTCATGCACTGTGTCGTCAGAAAGCCCCAGTGCCCGTGTCCATTTCCACACCTGCTGGCGCCAATGCTCGAACGACCCTTCCCATTTCGCGGGGTCAACAAAATATTCAATCTCCATTTGCTCAAATTCACGGCTGCGGAAAATAAAGTCGCGTGGACTAATTTCGTTGCGAAACGCCTTACCCTGCTGAGCTAACCCAAACGGAAGGTCGGGGTAAAACGTATCGACAACGTTTTTATAGTTCGTGAAGATACCTTGGGCGGTTTCGGGGCGAAGATAACTAATTGCCGCGTCATTCGCCACTGGCCCTACAGTTGTAGTGAACATCATATTAAACGTGCGCACCTCGGAAAGTGTGTTGCCGGCAGGGCTTTTCACGTTATTATCGCGAATAAGTGCAGTAAGTTGCTCGAGGGACAACCCGTCCACCTCAAACCCGGCATCCTTTAGTAGATGGTCTGCACGAAACCGCTGCTTGGTTTCAAGGTCTTCAACAAGCGGGTCAACAAACGTATCTACGTGCCCGCTCGCTTGCCAGACCTTTTGATTCATAAGAATTGCCGCATCAACACCAAACATATCGTCGCGCTCGTCAACAAACATCGCCCACCAAAGCTGCATAATATTTCGTTTTAATGCAACACCTAACGGACCATAGTCCCAGGTACCACTAAGGCCACCATATACATCAGAGCCCGGATAAATAAAGCCACGGCGCTTCGCTACACTAACAATGTCTTCCATGTTTTTTTGTGCTGTCATATGGGGTAGTATATCACATATCTAGAGAGGCGTGCTCTTCAGCCACCCGTAAACATTCACCCAAATATGCACCCATTCCACCCACCTGTGCGAGTACCTGTAGAGGTCGACGAGCAATAAGGCGTAGCACTTTAATATGCTCACCGGTTATCGTTCCGTTCACCTCCACTCGGCGAAGCCCCCGCTCGGCACTATCATAGCGGTACTCGGTCTCGGCGGATAGCGGTGCACCATCAGTGTCGATTTCAAGGTTCATCTCGTGGCCAAGCAGCCCGGCGTATCGTATATAAAACCACGTACGTACCAACGGTAGCGGTAGACTTAGCACGTCTAGCCCGGCTAAGGTCTCCTGTAAAAGGTCAAACCACTCCGGCTCGTCCACCGTTTCGCTCGCGCGTGCTACGAGTTGTACTGCCTGATACCCAAACTGTAGACGGTCATATTCTTCTAGTATATGACGATAAAAATGAACAAGTTTTGCCGAGGTTAGAACCCCAAGGTCACCCTTGCCCTCGCCAATTACCACATCGCTTACAGCAAAGAGTTCTATTCCGCCCGCAAGCTTACTCTTCTCTTTCCGTACCCCGCGCGCCATAACGCTCCGGCGCCCCTCAACAGTAAGCAGCTGCACTACTCTGTCCGCTTCGCCGTAGTTTGTACGCCGAAGTACTATGGCACGTGTACGATAGGTCTTCATAGCACCGCTCGAATCGCCCCTACAATGTCACTTGGGTGCATCGTTGTTTTATCTACAACTCTTTTCACTCCATATTCATCAAGAGTTTTTGCCGGAAAGGTCTCCGCCAGGTTAGTACATAGCACCACGGGCACGCTCGAGGTGTCCTTATACGAGCGTAGTTCATGAAGCAATGTGAACGCCGTGTGTCCATCAAGTAGTACGTCAAGAATAATCACATCAGGGCGAAACACATCGATACTATCCATTGCAGCCTGTCCGTTCGTTACGTGGCGTACGGAGTAGCCCTCAGCCTTAAGCACCGCGCGCTCAATATCGGCAAGCCAAGCGTCGTCTTCAATAAGTAACACCTTTGTCATAGTAAGCTCGTTTGGGTGGACGCTTGCAACTCAACATAGAACGTCGCGCCGTCGCGATGGCGCACCGCCCCTATGCGCCCGCCCATCACCTCGGCAAATTGACTCGCAATATATAACCCAAGTCCACTACTTTCGGGGCGAGCATGCACAGACTGCGGAGATGTGCGCAGTTTCTTCTGTAAGGTACGCCACATATCACTTGAAAGCGCTGGGCCATAATCTCGGACCCCTAAACGGACCGTACCGGCATTTTTAAAGGCCTGTATTTGTAGCTCGACCGCTGTATTTTCCCCGCTATAGCGAAGGGCGTTATCACTAAAGCCCACGACAATCCGACGAAGCAAATCACGGTTCGCTACCAAAAGAAGTGGGTGTCGCCGCGACTTCACCGTCATTGTTTTGCCGTGCGCGGCAAATAACGGCTGGAGTTCAGTAACAATGTCCAAACAAAGTTGTTCAGGGTTTATAGGCTCTAACGTAAACAACGCGTCTTCTAACCGTGCCGCCTTTGTTACATCGCTCGTCAGGCGTAGCCCTCGTTCACTCGTAAGTATAGCTCGCTCAATTAAGACGGCTTTCTCGGCAGGGCGAAGGGTGGTAGATTGCAATTGCAAAAGTAGCTGACGTAACAGCGCCAGTGGTGATTTTAACTCGTGTGCTGCCGCTACCAAAGGCAGCACTCCCCTCTCTCCATCGCCCAAATGCATACATTTAGTGTACACCAGGAACAGGCGTCAAACAAAGACAAGCGCAATGATTATTGGTTGTAGGTAACGGTAGCAATAAGGGCGTTAAAATCTTCGGTGAACGTCTGCGCATCAGTGCGAAGCGTTACGGTTTTATCCCGTATTTTGAAGATGATTGCTGAACCAACAATATCGCTACTAAACTTCCCATCAAGACGAACACCTGTTAGTCCATCTTGCGTAAGCGAGCTTTGTTTTAGATCGCCCTTACTAACGGCGCTTTTATAGCTATCGACAACTTTATCATAATCAGAATCCTGGATAAGCACCCGTAAGGCATACTGCTGACTTGAAGACACAGTAGGCACAAGTACCGGGTTAAGATACGCTTCATAATTGCCGCCATTGGTTGCATCCTTTGCTACATAAATACTCCAGGTCTTTGGATACTCAAACGACACCCGCCCATAGTCATCTGGGCCAGCAAATTGGCGGTTTGGCTCTTTTTCTTTCTCTAAGAAATCGGCGGCATCTTTATCGGCTTGCGCCTTTACCGCTTCAGTTACCGCAACAGATACTTTGCTATCTACATTGTCACGCTGGTCAATATAGTTTATATATGCCCACACCGCCACCGCAAAGCTCGCAACAGTAAGAACGATAAAAACAATGGAAAGAATAAGCCAAATACCCCCAGATTTATGAGGAGCTACTGGCGGAGGACTTGGCGCCTGCCCTACGGGTTGCGGCGAAGCATAGCCCTGTGGTCCTTGCGGAGGAGGACTTGAGGGAGATGCCGATGGCTGTTGGCCGCCATTAAAAGGATCGTTTGGATACATACCGTCATTATACTTATGGTTTATTGAGGTGTAAAGGGCGAAAGCGATATAGCAGATACGGCCCGGCAGCGCTATCTGGAGCTCTGCCAGGTAGAGGGTTACCGTAGCATATAAGTGTTACAGTACGACCCAACCGTGCAACCTCGCGCTGCATTTTCCGCACTAACCGATTACCATCACGCCCCACCGAGAAGATGTACACTACCGTCACGTCCTTGGGAAATGGTGCCGTCCATATATTTACCATACGAATTTGCACACCAGGGGTGAGTACTTTTGATACCCAATATAACAGGGGGTGCAGTTCGTAGCCAATCGCCCGCGCACCGGCTTGACGTATGACCCGTAGTACCGTACCGTCGCCGCTCCCCAGATCCAGCACGACATCGTCTGAACGAAGCGGGTAGTCGTTCATAAAAAGCCGACGTACATCGCGTCGCCGCGAGGGTACATAGGGCGCCCCAAAGAATGCCGTAAAGCCCAACACAACCACTACCCCACCCACGATGTACAGCCAGGTCACTACGCCTCACGGTCGAACCGTTGCTGCACAACAACGATATCGTTTTTTAACTTTGTTAGATCAGCGTCAATTTCATCAGCAAGCTTTTCTGCTTTTTTGAATGTCGTCAACGCTTCTTCAAGCGTAAAATCAGACCCTTGAAACCACGCAACGAGCTGAGATAGTTCGTTGAGTTTGTGTTGTATGGTGTTATTTTTCTCTGACATCTTTTACCTCCGCAGTAATTCTCTTAGTATACGTCTCTATCTCTACTTCTTTTCCTATACCTACCTCGCCATGAAGCAGCGCGTATCCCCGTTTTAACACACCATCTGGGTTTACTTGGTCTACGGCCACTCGTAATGTTGCGAGCTGTCGCGCTGTCTCGCTCAGTTTTTCTTGTATACGACGAAGCGCCGCATATAGCTGCTCACGCGTCCTCTCTTTGTGCGCATCGATAGACTGAACGAGCTGGTTACCCAAAGACGTCGCCTGATGATGTACCCGCTGGATAACCTCTCGGCGCTCGGGTACAAGCAACTCAGCGGCGTTCGTTGGCGTAGCAGCACGCACATCGGCTACCATATCCGCAAGCGTGTGGTCGACCTCATGCCCTACCCCCACTAACGTGGGGATGCGGCTGGCCGCAATTTCACGGGCAAGCTGTTCATCATTAAAGGCCTGTAGGTCTTCCGCGCTTCCACCGC
>DODJ01000002.1 GCA_003545655.1 Candidatus Saccharimonadota bacterium | reverse complement strand
TCCTTATGATGCTTCTTAGCCTACGGACGCGGCTAAACCTAGCGATAGCGTAGCTCTATATCGTGTCCGCTCGCCTCGCTGGCGATACCGCGATCTCGAAGGAAATCAACCGCTCGTACGCCTGAAGCTGCAATTGATTTCTCGGCAAGTACGGTGAAATAGCCGGATAGCTCTTCAGCATGTTTTGCAAGTAACGTGTCCATTTTTTCGCCAGATTGTACCTTGTATTTTTCGTACTGGGTAACGATTTTATCGTATACCTCTGCTATAAATACTGGCTCGCTATAGGCATGTTGCATTTCATCCAGTGTTTTCAAGGCCTTTCGTGCAATAATCATTTGTGCTCGATAGTATTGCAGCTTCTCTAGTATGCTTAAATCGACACGCTTTTTATTCAGCGGACTTTGTATAAATTGTATAAGTCGGTCAAATATATCTTTACGGTCACGAAATACCGACGGGTGGATATCATCATGTTGAGCCGCCTCTATCTTTTCACGCTGAAGAGTAAGTTTGCCAATGATACGCCGATACACCGCCTCCGACACCTCATCATTTACATATAGCTCCTCAAGGTAATGGCGTTCGACATCAATTGCCGTAAGGTGCAGCGACTGCTCGAACACACGAATACCGTGATTCTTTACAAGTTCAAGACGATGCTTTTCGGCATCCGCAAACTTTTCATCAAGACCTTTCTTGAATGACGTATATTCATCTTCGCGAACAAATCCTTTAGTTTTGTGCATTGTAAACCGAGACTGTTCAGTAAGTAGGTAATACATACCAAGATCAGCGTAGTGTGCTTGATCGATAACAGCCGGGGTATCGAGTTTATAGCGTCGGATAAGTGGTGCAATTGTTAAACCTTTTACAAATAACGTCGCCAGTACACTTCCGATAGCCAAGGCGAGTAAGAAGTCACGCGGAGAATACTCGAGCGTCCAGCCAGGCACAGTAAGATCCTCAGGGACAAGCAGTACGATGATGATCGCTAGCGCACCACGAAGACTCCCCCACGCAAGCAAACGCCGCCAGGTTGAAGGTATTTTTTCCAGATTAAACGCATTGAGCGGCACCGTAACCGCATACACTGAAATGATGCGTGCTATAGCGACAACAACAATAGTAAGGACTATCGGGAGCCATAACTGTCCGAAATCGACATCAATTGAAGCGAAAAGTATACCCGCAAGTATAAATACCAAGGAGTTTGCAATGAATCCAAGGTGTTCGATAGATTTCGAAAGGTACTGGTCTGAGCGTGGTGACAAGGTGTGACGAGCATAATTTCCCAAGAATAACGAGGAGATAGTTGTGGCAATAATAGATGATATATGGATATCAAGGCCAAAGAGTCCGAACTCGTTTATCGCTTCACTTACGACGAACACGAGGTGTGCCGAGATAATAAGCAGCGTTACTGCCACGAATTCGTTGGATTTAGCCGCCCGAATAGCGCGGTATAAAAGCCCCGCCATAATAAGGCCAAAGGCTATTCCACCAATAACCATAGAGAAGAACATGCCTATACCTTCTAGTACGCTTGTTGTATCGAGTACGCCACTAGTAGCAATGGCAAGTACTACCATAAACAAGGCTACAGCTGTACCATCGTTGAATAGGCTTTCACCTTCAAATATAAGCGATAGTCGCTTTGGTGCCCCGTAGGTCTTGAAGAGTGCTAGCACAGCTACAGGGTCGGTCGAGGAAATAATCGCTCCAAATAAGAGGGTGACAATAAACGGCACCTCAATGCCGATAAGCGGAAACAATAGATATAATGCCGTAGCGATGATAAATGAGGAGATAACGAGGCCAACAATAGCAAGTGCGCTAATTGACCATATACTTTCCACTATTTTGCGAACATTCATATTAAATGCCGACTCAAATATGAGTATTGGTAAAAAGATGAAGAAAAGCAGCTGCGGCGTTAATACAAGATCATCGAGAAAACCGAACACTGGTTCTAACGTCGGAATTTGTGAAATGGGCACAATAACAAGACCCACTAAGACTAACAAGATTGTGTAGGGTAATTTTAACCGTCTCGCAAGAAAAAATACTCCAGAAGATATGGCCAATAGGGTGAAAAGCGCGAGAACAGAAGTAATAGTAAGCATGTCTATTTCCTTAAAAAATAATAGGCGCCCGGCGGCGCAGTAGTGTCTTACTACAAACTATATACCTGCCAAGGGATTGGTGCAACGGGTATTTATCTATACTTCTGGCAACACACCCGCTTCTACTAAGGCCCTGTAGTGCTCTGGCCGTGCATTTTTGACATACGTACCAATTTTACCCAGCGGATTATCATCAATCGATAGGCCTCGCTCACGAGCAAAGTCCAAAATTCGTTGCGTGGCGGTAACGATGTCACTCTCTTCCTCGACCATAACTTCGATATCTACACCGTCATAGGTAAACTCTTGACCGTCAAATGTAGACTCATCAATGTCAATGTTAAAGCCGTTACCTTTGTACGATCCCCTGGAGGTTCTTGCCGTCATGAAGGCTTTAAACCCAGCCTTCGCAAGATCTTCTTCAAGTACGGTTACCTGTGGCAGGCCTAAGGCTTCGTAAATCTCCCCGTCAGTTTCTAACTCACGGTACACCTGTGTAGGCTCGGTCTTTGAACCGACAGCAATAGGCACCTTTAGTTCAAACTGATCATTTCGCTTGCGAAGCCACCTATCGCTTAGTGTTAACGAGAAATCGTCCTGGTCATAGTAGGTATCGACATTAACCTTATTTTTAAGTAGTTCAGCGTCTTCGATAAGCGCGCGCTTATTCTCATCCGTTACGTTTACAAACCTTTTTTCAACCTCAATCATACCTGAAGTATAGCACCGTATAGTGTGCGAAAGCAAAAAAGCCCCCCAGATAAGGAGGCTTTTGCTTCTAGAAACGCTTTTGTTTCTTTTTAAGTGCCTTGAGCTTTTTCTTGCGTGCACGTTTGATATCAGCACTGTGCCAACTACGGTGTTTTGCCATTATATTAATTCCAATCTATAGCGCCATGAGCGGCGAGGTTTAATACGGTAATTATAGCAGGATCATAGGAAATAATCTATAAGGTTTAGATCAACAACAGCTATACGAGCCGTAATGAACAAAAGATGAATTACAAACACAGTGTCAAAATAGTCTAGATTGAGGGAATTGGCCATCACCTAGCCTTCCCGAACCGACGATTTCGAGATCAATTTGCTCACCTTCTTCGTTAATCGCAAAAAAGTATCCAGAAAAAAGTTCTGAGCCACTCAACAACCTAATCGGCGAAGAGTTTAGAACTAGTTTATGTATACTTGCCTCCTGAAGTCGATTCTTTTTATATATAACCCATCCAATCCGGTACGTCCCACTGTAATTACGCGGTCTTAAAGCAATATAGTTTTTCCAACCTCCAAAAATAGGCGCGTGAAACAGAAACCCGAAATGACGCTTAAGCGCTTCATCGCCACCGCTATGTTTAACAGACTTATAGGTATCAATATCTTTTTCACTAAAGCCCTTCCATAAATGCCACGGGTGCGTCTCTTGAATAGCGTCGCGCCTGCATCCTCCCAATACAAACATGATAGGAAGGAGTATACCATCAAGCAGCCTATACACACCGGGTACCTTTGGCACAGTTAATCGCATGTGCTAAGTAACGCCCTTTACTACATCTACTAGCTCGGGAAAGTCGGCTCTTACAAAGTGGTCTGGCGCTGGAAGGATGTGAAATTCTGCCGTTGGAAGTTGTTGCTGGTATTTCCTTAGATCGGAACGTGAAATTACCGGGTCGTCTAGCCCATTGAACAACACAACCTTTCCCGCCTGTTCTGTAAATCGTCGGCTGATTTCCTTTATCTTAAAATCTGTTAAGTCCTCGGTTGTTTCATCATCATACGGCGCCGCAACAAGAATAGTTGCTTTTATTTTTGCCTGTAAGGAATTCTCAGATAGATATTTCACTAAAAATATCGCTCCAAGCGAGTGACCAATAAGAATACAGTCGTTAGTAAATAGGCTGCTAATATGTTCAAACCACAGTTTCCATTCGTTATACCGTGCGTTAGTACTATTCGGCATTGAGGGTGTCAGGACTTGGTATTCGCTACCTAAATTATCCTGAAGAAGCTCTTTCCATTTTGGTTTGTATATAAAACGCCCAATATCAAGCTTCTTCTGCGACAGAGACTGAAGGTACGCGTCATAATCTTTAAAAGTTGTTCCACCGTGAATGACAATTACTTGTTGCATATTTGAAGTATAGCAAACCTCCTAGGTATCACCGAAATACGGCACTGTGATAATTTCTAAAAACCCACGGCCGTTCGCGAAAGAGTTACACACCATTCATATCGATATACGATACCACACGGGAATCGCCGTCCTCGGCGTCCTTAATAATGCAGACCCGTGACATGATAAAAGCTCTATTCTCGTAGCGATTCACGTCAATAACGTTTTTTCCACCATACTCTGCTGTTATGTGTGGGTAGTAGTTTTCACCGTCACGCTCTGGATAGCGCGACTTTATATCCCCGCCCATATGTGCAATTAGGCCACGATGCATATGAATGAGATCTTCACTATTTAGTATCGGTAGTACGCGCACTGGCATGCGGTCGGTTTGCGTTAAAGTACCAATCTGAACTGGTATTGGAGACTGATGCTTGAAGTAACCTTCTACACGAGCGATTATCGTCTCGTCAGTTGCACCGTCAACCTTAAATCGACGCTTAAGGGTTAGTTGTGGATACCACCCATTCCCACCTTGATATACCCCCTCACCGATAGCGGGGCTAGAATCAATAAAAGTTACTATCTGATAGGGATACTCGGGGCTCATACGCTTATCATAGCAAAAAGTTCTCGTATTGAAGACTGTCTAGTAGTACAGCTCGATAGTTTGCCTAAAGCCTGGGGTAAACTCAGATGGATTTCGAGCCATTCGACTCTTTAGCTCATCAAGTTCGAACCACCTGATCTCAGACACTTCGTCAGTCTGAAGAATTAACTTTACAGTGCTATCTACAGTCCCCTCATAAATTGTGTTAAATTCACGGATGGTGTTGGCCCCTACAGTGTCTTCAGACTTAAATTTTCCAATGAACGTAAGTTGGGTTGAGATTCCAATCTCTTCTGACATTTCACGTTCAATAGTAGAATTACACGTTTCCCCTGAATCAACATGACCACTTGCCGAATCCGTCCATCGCTCCGGGTAAGACTTTTTAAGTGCGCTTCGGTGTTGAGACAGAATTCTCCCGTGCTCGTCCCTCAAAATTGCGCGCACGATACGCACATATATTCCGTTTGCCCAGGCCTCTTCGCGGGAGCCAACTCCAACTTGAGTATCATTTTCATCAACAAAGATAATTCTCTCACTCATTACGCTACTTCTCGGTTCGGACAATGTAGTCCATCCATATTTTGCCAAATTCATCTGTCTTCTCGGCATAGTGCACGATCTTTAACCGTCGCGAATTGAATACTTCCTCAAGTTCAGATTGTGTCCACCGTTTTCTATAGCGTTTAACTTCGTTTTTGTAGTCGTGTTTGATTTCAAAACCTTCACGTGCGCTTTCCGATTTCGTAGTACCCGTAAAGATAAGCCCACCTGGCTTTGTGATCGAAATTGATTTATCGAGACACTCTAATGCGATATCTTTAGGAAACAGGTGTAGAAAAGCATACATTAATATGCCGCCATAATAGTGCTCGGGATAGCTCACTTCGAGAAAATCTCCTACAACCAAGTGACTACCTGGATTACGCCGTCGTGCATAGGTAATCATTTTTGGCGCTATATCAATGCCATCAACAACCATGCCATTTTTTGCTAAAATCTCCATTGTATACCCTACAGCACACCCGATATCTAGTATCTTAGAACCAGGAGCGAGTAAGTTGGTAAAATCACTCAGAGCCTTTTCCGTAGTTGGTCGTAGCGTCTCCACGCGGTCTTCGTATTCACTAGCTAAGATTTCGTAGGTACGTTTATGAACTTGAGACAGAATATCTTTCATGTCTGTATAATAGCAAATTACCGCTAGACTTACTCTATAAGCAAAAGTGCCCCGCGTCTCTCAACGCAAAGCACTGATGCTTTACGAGAGCTGCGGGGCGGATGGAGTCTACTTGGTCTTCGCGAGCTTGATGAGCTCGTTTTGAAGGAAGCCGACCGTACGCTTACTGGAGTGGTGCTCGATGAGGTAATTGATGTCGACCTCTGCAAGCGCGTACCCGAGCTCCCCAAGAGGGTCGAGCACTTTGATTGCGATCTTCCCGCGTGAGGTGAGGTACATCAGTGCTGTCAGCTTCCAGACCGCTGTCTGTTTGACCTGCTTGTCGTCGGCCGCTTTCACCATAGCCAGCTCGCCACCCTCATACGCCTTCTCTTCCAACCCGTTCAGGGCGTTCGGAATCAGCGAGTTAAGGATAGCCACGTAGTCCGCGTAGAACCTGGGTGGCGGTGGTGGTGCCTGCTGCATGCGCCCAAGAATAACCTCTTCTGCCGTTTGCGACATGTCGTCTCCATTCCAGTAGATGTATGTAAAACTCCAATTTTGAAGCTCTACAGGTGTGGCTTAACAAAATTATTTATATAATAACACTTTGATATGTAATGTCAACTAGTCGCGACGAATAAGTCAGGCAAAGGGGTATTGAATTTTACTTCAGGTATATTACCCACCGTGTCACTTTTCTTAAGATGAGGGTATTGAATTTTATATGCCTCCATCACGTCACCAAATACGGCATTCTCCCACTGAAACCCTAATAAACTTGCGACGTCTTTAACTCTAGTTTCGCTTGGTCCTTCAATCTCGATATACGGATTGAGCCAAGGCCAAACATCAATGACAACCTCAGTATCGTCTAACTTCCACGTTTCACGCTTAGTTTCTTGGTATGACTTGTGGGGTATGCCGATAGCCGCTACTAAGCTAACCGCTACGGCAAAGTCACCGACTGTGGTTTCGATTTCTTTTGCACCATCTACAGATAAAGAATCGAATTGCTTGTACGTTATGGTTATCTTATTTCCTTCGTCACGTATGCGTAAAAAGGCATTGTTTGACCTCATAAAATCAGAGTCGATAGTCACTCTTTTCATGAGCCTCATGGGTTGCTCTAGTACTGCACCAAGCTTAGTTAGATTTGAGCGAACATCATCAATACTCACATTCACAAATTTAGCTTCGATTTCAGTATTCATACTACGATTATATCAAACAAAATAGCCTCTTCGTCGACAGAGGCGAGGGTACGCATGGCGGCCATTAGTAGATGAACTTCTAACTTTTTTCAACAATTGCCAATATATAATCCACTGCTTTTGCAACGTCATACTCTTCTGGAATGATGTATTCATTAGGTAAACTCAGATAATCCTTTTCAAGCCACCATTCTTTCATTTTTTCCTCGCCGTATTCATGCCTCTTAGGTTTTGTATTATGACGCCTGAGTGTTTCCTCAAAGCTCACATCCATATAAAACACATAAGCATTATCACCATACTCAGAAATTAATTTATTGAGAACCTCACCGTATAGCTCTTTACTTAGGATACCTTCGAGTACGACATTGTACCCAATCTCTTTTCCATACAATGTTATTTTTGAAATGAGGTTTATTGCAGGATTTCCAGCCCTATCTTTAACGTAAAGCATCTCTCTTCGAACAACATCCTGTGGTACTAGCATCGTGTTCTCGCCAAGCTTTTCGCGAACAATACGAGCGATTGTAGATTTACCGCTACCAGAGTTTCCGCGAATAATAACTAGTTTCATTTGCATGTACGTATCATAGCAAAAAGCCTCCAATTCGGAGACTTTCTTGAAAGCACGTATGCTCGGTAGTCCGCTAAAAGATTGGCCGGGTTTGCTGCTATACTGTATATGGAATTAATTAATCACAGGAGAATAGAGGTGAGCAACAAAAGTCAAAGCGACTGGATAACGTTTTCTGGTTCGCGTGGTGCGTCGTACGGCGCGGCGGTTATTTTTGCGATAATTTTAGGGCTTCTCAGTATGCTAGTCCCTATCCCTACCGACAGTATCATTGCTACGAAGATTATAACCTTTGTAATTGTTGCATGTATCATATTCTCTTTAGTGCTCCCCCTTGCGTTGCATGCTAATTCAGGGAGAGTGCGCATCAACCTTTCGCGCCAGGTAATTGAGGTATCTGGCCATTCTTACCCCTTCTCATCAATCTCAAGAGCGGCTTTAGTGCGTGTGAAAGAAAACTATTTCAACTTGGGAGCCGTCGGTTCTCGATACGAACTTCTTCTATACGTGCCAGGAGTAGTAAAGCCTGGCAGAGTATTTATCGATCATCGATCGCGCGCCGCCTCTCAGCACCTAGGCGGTCTTACGGTAGCTGTGGAGGCTATGGTTTCTTTGCCCGAGACGGTGACGACCCATGGTTCAAAGTGGCGGCCACAAACAGGGTACTCCATTGAAGACGTTGGACGCAAAGAAATATTGGCAACGATAAACGATAGACGCATGAATTAACAGAACTCGAACTGCTTGGCAGGGGCACGTGGAATATTCGAAATATACACCGGCCTTGTTCGAAAAAATAAGCAAGCTGATTTTTTACTCACTTCGTTGGTGTATCGCACCACGATCTTGCGCCAGTGAGCTGTCGCGATCGTGGCACAATTACACACGCATCCCGATTCACGAAAAAGCGGCCAGCAAATGCTGACCGTCTTTTCGTGGCAGGGGTACATGGATGAAGATAGAACTTTTTACTCTGTCAGCGAAAACGCTATTTTAGGAGGCGGAAATGTTTAGGTTGACTTCACCCTCTCTTTATGACCAGTCTACATTTTATGACAGGTTTTATAAAGATCTTCGGAGTGCGAAACGTCGCGTAGTTATAGAAAGCCCGTTTATTACTCAACGTCGCTCTACGCCCCTGCTTAGCACCATATCAAAGCTCAAAAGGCGTGGAGTCGAGGTTGTGATAAACACAAAACCGATAGAGGAGCATGATTTACAATATCAAGATCAAGTGGTTGCGGTTGTCGAAATGATGCAGGATCTGGGCGTGAGAGTGTTATTCACAAATGGCCACCATAGAAAAATCGCAATTATTGACGATATACTCTACGAAGGTAGTTTGAATATACTATCTCAAAGCGATAGCTGTGAGTTAATGCGTCGCATAGATGATGCCTCGTTAGTCCGAGAAATGCTGCGCTTCATAAGACTGGAAAAATGGTGCAAATGATATGATAGATAGTATGGAGTATCTAGCCTTAGGTGCCGGACTTACATTCGGTCTTGTCTACCTACATTTGTCGCAGGCAATCGACTGGATTCTTGTTGTGATCCACTACGCATTCTTTAGATCGAAGGAGAGTTTCTACGGGCTGTACGACAATACAGAGCAAGAATCAGTCTACGGGCATCTGAAGTACATCGAAACAATTGCCGTAAAGGACTATGCTGACTATCTGCGCGTACACCAAGCAGCCCGCCCCTCGGCATACAAGAGATTTAGAAGGTACTATGACACACTAGTGCACGTGATACTAGTTCGTGTTTTACCTATAACGCTACTGCCAGCTATATTGTTCTGGTCTAATTGGTATTACTATATCGGAGGCATACTCATAGCATTTACTGTACTGGCGCTCTATGCAATCATCGTAAAGCCCCGTGGTGCTGGCGCTCGCAAGCGACTAATGGTATTCGCTGTAATGCGAGACTATCTAAAAAACAGCAAGCTAAATAAAGATTAGATTGACTTCATCCTCGCAAATTCGTCATTGGCTTTTTTATTAGGCTTCTTTTTGGGCGTTGATTGCTTCTTTGGAGCTACAGGCGCAACCTTTGTTTGAGTCTTCTCTTTCGGTGCATCTATAGGGAATTTCTTGGCATATAGCTCTCGTGATGACTCTATGACACGCTGAGCGATCACTTCATCTCCCTGCTCTTCGACAACTACTGTTACACCAGACATCGGCTCTTGTGCGGTAACAGCGGATATGCGGACGTAATACGAATAGGATGGCAAGTTGGCTATCTCTCCCTGTTGAATAAACGGCATAAATAGCGGTAAAACTAATCGCTCGTCTGACGGGCTGCCTGACCTGAAGCATACCACCGTGCCGACATTTGCAAGAATAATATCGACCAGTCGCTGCTCGTCTTGCTGCGAGGTGGATTGTTCGGCCATTGTGAGGAATAGCTTATATTTCCTCGCTTCTGACAACATCTGGACGAAGCTTGTCGTGGCAAAGTTCTGAAACTCGTCTACATACAGATAGTACGGAGTGCGATTCTCTTGGCCTATGCGAGCACGCCTGAGGGACGCTGTCTGTAACTTAGCAAGAACCGTCGTACCGAATAGTGCTGAAGTATCTTCACCTAGAAGACCCTTCGAGAAGTTGCAGATTAATATCTTACGATCAGCGAGAATATCCTCAAAATTGATAGTAGACTTTGGCTGCTCGATCATCCGGCGAGCTGAAGCCGAGAACAGGAAGCGTCCAATCTTAGCGGTAATACCGGCCGCCATCTTAACTTTCTGCATATCACCAGCTTTGCCTAGCTCATTATTCCAAAAGTCACGCAGGTTTTTATCTTCAAGATTCTTCACGATCTTACGTCGATACTTTGCATCGTTGAGCAGCTCAAAGATTGTAAATAGCGTCGGATTTTCTAGCGTTAACGCCGTCTGGATGGTGTTTCGTAATACGTATTCAATACGGTGGCCGCCTGAATCGTCTTCGGAGAATATCTTACGAAGTACAGATATAGCTGCCTCGGTAATCAAATCCTTTTCTCGCAATAAGTCATCACCATCAAGATCTGGCGATAACTCAAGTAGATTCATGCCAATCGGATGAGCTAGATCGTCAGGATTGAGATAGATAACATCACCTAGTCGCTCTTCTGGAATGTATCGTAAAATTCGTTCCGCAAGATCGCCGTGCGGATCAAGCACGGCAACACCGTTACCGCTACGGATATCCTGTAATATCTGATAAAACAGCATGGTCGTCTTTCCGTTGCCCGTACCCCCAATAACGTACATGTGACGTTCGCGCTCATCGGCCGTGAGTCCAATGGGCGTAACTGATTCGTGGTGGTGATTTTCACCAATGAGGACGGACAGCTTTTTACCAGACTTTAGCGACACTGGAGCTGGTAATGTTCGGCTAAGTGAGGTAATGAGGTTGTCTGTTTTACTTACCTGACTCGATGGGAAGTGGTAGAGACTTGCTAGTTCCGATGCAGCTAAGATAATACTAGATTGTCTGGTGATGGATGGTAGCCTATTGATCGCTAGTCTATGCCTTCGTATATCAATCAGTGGCATAGAAGCTTTGGTCTTTAGGGATTGGTACGGTGGCACGCTGTAGCCGTCCAGGGCAGACTTCATGGAACTAATATGGCCAGCAGCATCAGTACTTTTTACGAGGATGCGTAGATTCACTTGAAAGAGAGGTTGCGTGACTTTTCTATGCATCGTCTCCATCAACTCTTGCTCGAACGCACTTAACGAGCGTGCCGGTCGATCATATCTCACCACCTCAGCTTGTTGCTTTGCCGTACGGTTTTTTGAACGGTAGTAATCGCTGTATCCTGACATTGTACCGCTGTATATTTCGCTAGCCAGATCTGTCATACCTGACGACGCCTTGCCGAACATGTTCAAGATTTTGCCCATACCAGCGAACTGCTTGCTACCAACTTGGCTCAATATATTCTCATTGCCTAGGATTCTATGCGATAGTATTTCGGCCTCGCGCATACGCACTGGCGTCACCACAAGCTGTAATGTAATCCGCTCGTCATCAGATAGATGCGTCATTGCACCGGTTACGTAACTAAGTGGGTCATGCTGCTCGAAAACCGATGTTAGCGTGAGAGGTAAAACATAGTGTCCGTTTTCTCGAAATTCAATTACCTTATCAGCATCAGTGCTTTCGTGAGTAACCTCTTTTACTTTAGAGTCTGGGATGTACGATGTAATGGCTTTTTGAATGCTCTTCGAGCGCGACTTTTCTAGCTGAAGCAAATAGCGGATGCCCTCTTTACGCGTTGATACAATCTCTAGGCTAAATGTCGGTGAGCGTCCTAGTAGTTTATCTTTGAACGGTCGTGCAGCACGTGTACCGTGAATTACTGAAAATAGCTGTTCGGTGGCCTCTGGCGTTTTTGCAATTGTCGATGGTGGTGTTATCTCTAGCCATGTCATCTCACGTACATGTAGGTAGCGACGATTCAAGACGGTTCTCACCGCAAGAAATATCAGCACAACGCAGACAATAGATGCTAGCGTGACAGCGGCTACTGGCCAATACTGTAAGGCGGTATCGGCGAGAGAGGATTCGGAACCCATACGTCATCTCCTATTCTACTGTGAATGAAGTTGTAGTTTTCGGCCGCTTCCTTACTAAAGGTGCGCGTCGATACGACATTAATTGTTGGTGCGTTCATCTCTGATATTTTCCATTCTCCGGTGATATCGTTAACGCCAATGACGTAAGCGACGTGTCCATACTCACCGACATCGGTTTGAAATATCGCACCCACCGCAGGCGTATGATTCACGACATAGCCATCACGCTTCGCATAATCGTCCCACGTATTTGCATTACCCCAAGTTGTCGGTATCGGACTGCCAGCCCACTTGCGCATTGCGTACGACCACCATGTGCAGTTACCCCAGGCGTACGTATTGTCGAGCATCGGTGGCCCCATGTAAAAACCCATTGTTTCGGCCGCCTTGGCATCGGGCGCATTGGCTAGCCAGCTAAGCGTTGGCATACCGAGCGAGAACACTGCCATTACAGGAAGTGTCAGGACGACAAACATCGTCACAATCATTAGTGCAAGTAAGCGTTTGACCTTGAAGCCAATTGCAAAAATACTTACAGCACTGTTCACACGTACAGCTCCGCAGGGTTCGTTGTGATGAGCGGGTGTTCCTTGTCTGAAGCGACAACCTTCACGGCAACGTGATTTTGATCAGCCACAATCAGTGCATCACCACGTTCACAGGTAAGCAGGAAGCTTTGTTCGTATTCGCTAAGATTAAACTCACTTACCACTCCCTTGATGGTCGTAGTGTCTTGTCGCATCAATATTCGCAACGCCGACTGCGAGGCGATTGCCCGACCGTAGTCGCTTTTTAGGAAGTCGTTGGCTTGCTGGGAGATAATTGATACACCAAGATAGTATTTGCGTGCTCGACGAACAAGACCGGCCACGAAACGTGCAGATTCTTCATGTTCGAGCAGTAGCCAGCCTTCATCAATGATTAGCAGTCTCTTCTCTGGTTTTGCCATCACCTGATTCTTCACAAAATTAGAGATAATGAGCATCATAATTTGACGTAGGCTCTCCGGTAGATCTTTGATATCAAAGATAACCAGTCGATTATCTAGCTCAATGTTAGTCTGTGAGTTAAAGACATCTGCCAGCGATCCAGAGATATACTTTTCAAGCTTTTCGCAAAGCTTCAGCTGTCCCAGCTTATGCAGCTCGGTATACAAGTCTTCAAGGAGTGGTTGATTCTTTTTAGCTTGCTTATATATCTTTAGAATAGTCTTATCGACGGCGGCTTTTTCGCGTGAGGTCAGGCCTTCTGCCATCAGCCCGATCACTTCCATGAGATCCTGCGTGTGTTCCGACAGGTCGGATGCCTTTGAGAAAGTGGTCGCAAGGTCGAATGGGCTTATCTTTTGCTTGCTCTTAGCCGATAGCTTAATATACGTACCGCCTACCGATTCAGTCAGTCGCTTATACTCTCGTTCAGGATCGATCACGATAACACGCGTACCTTGCATGAGCTGGCGCAATATCTCAACCTTTGTCGTATAGCTTTTACCAGCGCCAGACTGAGCAAAGGTAATCGAGTTTGCGTTATGCAAGCTAAAGCGATCAAGAATCACCAGTGAATTATTGGATTTGTTAACACCATAGAGGATGCCGCTTTCCTGCACCAACTCAGACGACATAAATGGAAATGTTAATGCGGCACTGGAGCTATCAAGGTTTCGCTTTTGCGCCAGTTGATCTTCGGCTCGCGGCAGGATAGATTGCAAGGCTTCAAGCTGTTGGTATCGTGCTACTTTTGAGTAGAACAATCGAGCCGACATCGTTGCTTCGAGTAGCTTTGTAATCTTATTCAACTCTTCAAGACTTTCAGCCCTGATGCAGACATATATGGACATTTGGAATAGCTTTTCTTGGCCACGTTGAATCTTATCTCGTAGTTCAATAGCAGACTCAAGCGGATCGGTAATCTCAGAGCCGACGATCTTACCAGCTCGCATCATGGCACGTTTTGTACTTTCTAGCTCGGTAATCTTACGGTGTAGTTTTGGCAGTGCGGACAGAGCGCTTACTTCATGGACGTGGTAACTAATATCTGTGTCGTGATTAAAGTTAATCAGACTATCCATCCAGCCAGAGTTGGCAACGAACGGATACCCAGATATATAGAGTATACGCATGTATACACCGTCTATATTGAGGTAATCGATATTTTCCTCAAGCCCCGCATACGACAAGACATCAACAGTATCTTGTTCACCAAACGTGATGTTTAATTCTTTTTGACGTTCTAGCCTTGCCGCCTTTCTTTTTTTGACGGGTGCAGTGACTGGATCAAGAATCTTGGTTCGCATAGTAGTGGCTAGCTTATTCATTGTGCCTCCCCTTTCTGTACGAGTGCAGTGTGAATGATTGATAGTGCCTGCTCAGTAAGTGGTTGCAGCTTTGCCTGTGTTGGGCTATAGAAACTGTAGAATAGATCAAGCACTTCAAGGCTATCTAGTTGATCGGTATGCATGCCGAGTCGAGCGATACCCTTACCTATAATGTCGAGCTTTATTTTCATCTGCTCACTTACGAGGTCGAAGTCTGTTTTGCCATTTAATTTATACGGCACGATGATATAGAAATGACGAGTCAGAATCTTGTTATCGGTAATGAGTGAACGGATAAACTCGTCGTAGTTTTGTAGCTGCTGTTGATAGATCGGTGCAGTTTCATTCTCATAACGCTCGTTAAGGTCATCAAGGTACTTATCCATATCAATCTCACGAGTGCGTACCAGTATTTGTAAGTTAGAGCCGACTGAGTTGAGGAAGCTTTCATATGTTTCAATAATCGCGTCTTGCTCCTCTTCGCTGCGTAGCTCAAAGTTGAGCGATGATACCTGTAGTATCGCTCGGTATTCGTTGTTTGGTAGCATTAATATGCCGTCACGAACTCCTTTAATGGCAATTTGCCCTCTGGAGCTAGCCTTAGTCTTCGATTTCTGTAAAGCGAACATGTAGATTTCCTTTCTTACCAGTCTCTAGCCGAAAGTTAGTGGCTGGGTTTTCAATGGTAGCTAATATTCTGGCGGTGGTAGGTATATCAAGTTGATTGAGAGAGGTCTTTTTGACTGGCTTCTTTTCTGTCGCTTCTTTAGCTTCTGGTGCTACGGCCTTGCCGTGATACTCATCTGGACCGGTCGTAACATTCTTGTTAAATAGGTAGTATTTTGGTCGAAGATTGTAGCGAAGTATAGTAACGAGCCATGAGGCTAGAATCTTACCCTTAATACGGATAGATAGCAGGCCGAACAGTAGCGCAACCACACCCATGAATATGTACTTATAGAGTGCACCTCCCGTAAATGGAGGCAGGAGTAGGAATATACCGGCAGCAGCAAACACAGGGATGATCAGCAGTAGGATCTGTGAGAATCCAAGATTACCGATGATTCGATCCTCGACGGTCGTAACTTGTGCTGGTACGACGGTCATTTTCATAGCGTCTTATCCTTACTGTTATTCCTTGGCGTAGTCGAAGAAGCTGGTACACGAGTCACTTTAACGCTCGGAGCTTCGTAGGTAGCACCAGTTCGCACAGACGGCCTAGGCTTAGTTGGTGTGGCGGTATGTGCGATCTCTGCCGTGCCTTTCTTGTTTTGGTAGCGAACTGTCTGAGTCTTACCTGTGCTAACGGCTCGTGACTCAACACTACGGATCATGCGACTCTTTTTGGCAGTGTCAGTCTTCGAGCTGATAGTGCTTGCGGCCGCTCTTGTTTTGCCACTTAGATAACTTACGCCGTTTATAAACTGTCCACCAAGCTTTCGCATGTTGCGTGCGCCCATACTTACGTAACTAAACTGCATCATGACACTCTGAGCTTTCAGGAGCATCAAGATAGTTGCAATACCTGTTACCATCGCCATAAGAGTGTCTGGTACGGCATTATCACCCGATGCCGTCGCCATGCCAGTAAACAACGAGGCTGATAGTTGCAGTATGACGACATGGACGAATAGTACGAAGATGGTCGTAAGGTAGGTTTTGAATGCTGTTTCTGCAAAGTCGCGGAAGCCAGGGATCAACCAGAGAAGGCTCACGAGCGGTGCGAGTACCGCTCCGATGTAGAGTGTGACGAGACGCATGACATAGTAGACCAGCAGTACAATCGAGCAGATGACAAAACCAACCATAATCA